>JALVWI010000067.1 GCA_027038335.1 Campylobacterales bacterium
GGGTAATAGGACCTATTTTTATACTGCTATATTTTGAAAAGTCTATTGTTTTCACGAGATAAAAGTCGGTATCATATTTAGTATTTTAGTAGTAAATTCTATCATCATATTCATCATCCAAGGCATTGTAAATATGATAACAACAACAACCAATATAATCTTTGGAACAAAGCTAAGGGTCATTTCATTTATCTGGGTTGTGGCTTGGAAGATACTGATGGCAAGTCCTGCTAAAAGTCCGGAAAGCAACATAGGCAAAGATAGATAAAGTGCGATTTTAAATGTCTCTACTCCTAAACCTATAAGCTTAGCTTCCATCATTGCCCCCTTAGCTCTTTATATTTGATCGGTATAAAAAAATCTTCACACTCTATCGCTTCATCAAAATATCCCCCGTCATACCCTACCCTAAAAAGTTTATCAAGTGCTTTCTTTTGTGTTTCATTTAGCGTAACTGAGTTATCGTTTGCATATAGATCAAGATATGTTTTTAGCTTCTCTTCATCAACTCTTATAAGATCTCTTTCTAGTAGCATTTTTGAAGCTAGATTTATATTTTTTCTTGCCACTTCTACCGCACGAGTTAGTATCTCTTCGCACTCTATGGCACTACTTAACGGAATTGAGCGCCTTATGGCCATACCTCCTAGGGGTAAAGGCAGCTCCTCTTTGGCAAGTTCTAGCCATATATCCCAAAGTTCTCTCTCAACACAAAGCGAACTATCAAAATCCAATATACTCTCATGTATCAAAACTCCGGCATCTACTTCATCATCTAAAACAGCTTTTTCAATTTCTAAAAAATTTTTATAAATTATCTTAGCATCCGGATATGCTATCTTAAAAAGTAGAGCATTTGTGGTATTTTCTCCGCTAAGAGCTACTTTGAAATTTTTCTTTAACTTTTTATCTCTCTTTTTTATGAGCTTTGGTCCATACCCTTCTCCAAAACTAACTGCTGTTCTAAGAAGTGCATACTCATCTTTTATCTTTGGATACAAACCAAAGCTGATGGCCGTTATGTCATAGATATTTTTTAAAGCCTCTTTGTTAAGAGTTTCTATATCAAGAGCTATGTTTGAAAATGTAAAATCCTTTGAATCAACCCAACCGAACTTAATAGCATAATACATAAAAATATCATCAGCATCAGGAGAGTGGGCTACTATTATCTCTTTCTTGTTTGGCAAAAATCACCTCAAATTTCATTTTGAAAGATTTTATCATTTATTTAATGAAAAGATGATAAAATAAATAATTCTCTAATAAAAGGTAAAAAATGGCTGTAGATGAAAGCAAAAAAAAGGCACTTGACCTAACTATAAAACAACTTGATAAAACATTTGGCAAGGGTACTTTAGTAAGACTTGGCGAAAAAGTTATAGAACCTATAGAAGCTATAAGTACAGGTTCTATCGGACTTGATATAGCTTTGGGCATAGGAGGAGTTCCAAAAGGAAGAGTTATCGAAGTATATGGACCTGAGAGTTCCGGTAAAACTACTTTAGCCTTACAAATAACGGCTGAAGCCCAAAAAAAGGGAGGAATTTGTGCTTTTATAGATGCTGAACATGCTCTTGATGTAAAATATGCACAAAATTTAGGAGTTGATACGGACAATCTTTTGGTTTCTCAGCCTGATTACGGTGAACAAGCATTGGACATAGTCGAAAGTATTGCAAGAAGCGGTGCGGTGGATTTGATAGTGATTGACTCAGTTGCAGCTTTGACGCCAAAAAGTGAGATAGATGGGGATATGGGAGATACTCATGTAGGACTTCAAGCTAGACTTATGAGCCAAGCTCTTAGAAAACTTACGGGAATTTTGCATAAAATGAATACAACTGTTATATTTATCAATCAGATAAGGATGAAGATAGGTATGATGGGGTATGGAAGTCCGGAAACTACTACCGGAGGAAATGCTTTGAAGTTTTATGCAAGTGTAAGGATAGATGTAAGAAGAATTGCTACTTTAAAACAAGCTGATGAGAGTATAGGAAATAGAGTAAAAGCAAAAGTGGTTAAAAATAAAGTAGCACCTCCATTTAAAATAGCTGAATTTGATGTAATGTTCGGTGAAGGTATATCAAAAGAGGGTGAGTTGGTTGACTATGGCGTAAAACTTGACATTATAGATAAAAGTGGAGCTTGGTTTAGTTACAAAGATAAAAAACTAGGGCAAGGAAGAGAAAAAGTAAAAGCTCTTTTAAAAGAGGATAAAGAGTTGGCTAAAACTATAGAAAATGAATTGAAAGTTGCAATGGGCTTTGAAGAGAGTGTGAAAGAAGGAGAAAAAGAATGATATATATAGAGGATATTTATGCAGAGGAAGTTTTAGATAGCAGAGGCAATCCAACCGTAAAAGCTACCGTAGCATTAAGTGACGGTACCGTTCAAAGTGCCATAGTTCCAAGTGGAGCTAGTACAGGTAGCAAAGAAGCATTAGAGCTTAGAGACGGTGATAAAAGTAGATATTTTGGAAAAGGTGTTTTAAAAGCTTGTGAAAATGTCAATACTATTATAGCCGATGCACTTATAGGAGTATCGCCTTTTAACCAGACTGAAATCGATACTATTATAAAAGAGTGTGACGGAACAGACAATTACGGCGAACTTGGAGCAAATGCGGCACTTGGAGTATCTATGGCAGTAGCTAGAGTTGCTGCTACATCTTTAAATGAGCCGTTATATAAATACTTAGGCGGAGCAAATGCCTCTGTCATACCGGCTCCTATGCTAAATATTATAAACGGTGGAAGCCATGCAGATAACAGTGTGGACTTTCAAGAGTATATGATCATGCCATTGGGTTTTGAAACTTTTGAAAAGGCTTTGCAAGCTGCTAGTGAAGTATATCATACACTAAAAAGACTTATCTCAGAAGCTGGACACTCCACAGGTCTTGGAGATGAAGGTGGTTTTGCACCAAATTTTAAAAATAATGTAGAGCCGTTAGAGTTTATAGTAAATGCTATCACAAAAGCTGGGTATAAACCCGGAGATGAGATAGCTATAACTATGGATCCTGCTAGTAGTGAATTTTACAAAGACGGCAAATATGAGCTAAAAGGTGAAGGAAAGTCTCTGAGCAGTAAAGAGATGGTTGATTATTATGAGGAGTTGGTATCAAAATTTCCTATCGTATCCATAGAAGATGGTCTTGAGGAGAATGATTGGGAAGGTTGGAAAATAATGAGTGAAAGGCTAGGAGATAAGATACAGCTTGTTGGAGATGATCTTTTTGTAACTAATTCCAAATATCTTCAAGAGGGTATTGATAGAGGTGTAGCAAACTCGATTTTAATAAAACTAAATCAGATAGGAACGGTTAGTGAAACTATGCAAACTATGAGACTTGCTTATAGGCATGGCTATACATGTGTGGTAAGTCATAGAAGCGGTGAAAGCGAAGATGCATTTATAGCTGATTTTGCAGTAGCGATGAATACAGGACAGATAAAAACAGGAGCTCCGGCAAGAAGTGAAAGAATAGCTAAGTATAACAGACTTCTCTCGATAGAGAGAGAAATAGGCTTTAGTGAATTTCTAGGTAGTAAAATATTTAGCTAATTATGGCAAGCCACCAAGTCCTAGAGGAGTTTAAAACACCGAAAAAAAAAGGTTTATATCTTATTTTAAAAATTTCTTTTTTGATTGTTGTAGTTATAGGGCTTGGTGTATATGTGGGCGATCTTTTGTATGGTAAAAATTCACTTGAGGTACTCTTGAACCTTCAAGATAAAAAAACTTTATTTAAGAATGAGATACAAAAATATAAAAAAGAGAATGCCAAATTGCAAAAAGAGTATTTTGAACTGTTGCAGCTAGAACCTGAGCAGAACAAATAAGGAGATTTTAAATGAAAAAAATTATGTTGGTATTGTTCCTTTTAAGCCTTGCTTTAATGGCAAGAGACAATCCTTTCAAGCCTGTTGTATCAAGTAAAGATATGGGTAAGGCTACTAATATTTTAAGAACTTATGCTCCTTTAAAAATTGAAAAGTTTACTCTTCCGAGCTCCTCAAGAGTTTTGAAAAAAATAAAATTTGAAATATTAAATGTTGATGGGAGTATAAGCGAAGTAAATTTTGATGTAAATAAAAAAATAGATTGGCACAAAAAGATTATTCTTTCAAATATTCCTGTAAAATTTAAAAATAAACCAAAAAAAATTGAGTCCAAACTTTTAAAACCTTTTAAATTTCTTACGATACTTATAGATAAAAATAGACTTCTTTTAAAAACAAAAGATAGCCTCATAAGACAACTATTTTTTTCAAAACCATATAAGATAGCCATAGATTTAAAAAGGACTGTATCATTTTATACAAAAATCATAAAACTAAAAAATCCACCTTTTACAAAAGTAGTCATAGGCAATCACGGGAAATTTTACAGAGTAGTTTTGCAGCTTGACGGTAAATATCGCTACAAGATCAAAAAAAATAGCAATGGTTATCTAGTAGAACTTTTTTGAAAAAGGGTTTAGGATTTAGATTGTAGAATTTAGGTTTTAGTTTCTTTATCTCTTCAATTCTAAGCCATAGGCTCTTAGCTTTTAGCTCTAAGCTTCACTATAACTTTTATCAAAATCATAGAGAATATAACTTCAAAGATACTCGCAAGTATAAAAGCGTAGTAAACTTCTGTGTTTATAGTCTTTAATTCATAAGCTATACTTACGACTGCTATAAGTAAAGTCAAAGGCATAGAGTGTGCAAGTGCCAAAAGAGTTCTTTCCTTTATGGTCAATTTTAAAAATACTGCATTTGAGGATATAACTCTCATTGTTATCATTAAAAATGTTATAAGGAGTGCATTTTCAAGTAATTTTATATTTTCAAGAGAATTAAGATCCAGTGTAGTTCCGACATATATAAAAAATAGAGGTACTAAAAATCCAAAACCAAAAGAGGATAATTTGTGTGTCAACTCCTCTTTGTGTTTAAAGAAAGTAGAGATAAAAATACCGGCAATGAAAGCCCCAAAAGCTATCTCAAGATGAAGATATAAAGATATAGCTATAAGGATAAAAAATATAGAGATTGATATCCTTATATCTTTTTCATCATTATCTTTAAAGGGCATCAAGTATATTTTTATGCCCGGATACCACCAAAATAGAATTTCAATCACCTTAAATATGATAATAATAGCCAATAAAAATCCAAGCAGTATAGCTATGGTTTTATAAAATTCATATCCTATGCCAAAACTTAGTGCCGCACTAGAAAATGTAACTAAAGTTATACTTATAATTTCTCCTAAAACTCCTACTGTCATTGCTAAGTGCAACCACTCTTTATCTTTACCGTACTCATTAAAGAGTGAAATGATAAGCCCTACCGATATAAGAGGCATGGTTATGATAAAGATATTGCCTATATGAAGATAATAAGATGACAAAAAAGAGAAAATATATAGCAATAATATATAAATTACACTCTTTTTTAAAAGATTTAAGCGCATATTTTTAAAAACTCTTAGATCTACCTCGGTTCCCGCCAAAAACATAAGATATAAAAAACCAACCTCAGAAATAAGTTTAAATATCTCATTATGGTGTATAAAACCAAAATATCCGGCAAGTGAACCTAGCATAATTTCTACAGGAGTTAAAGGTAATCTTATAAGTCTTGAAAAATAAGGAGTTGAAATGATGATGATAGAGATAGTTATCATCATTACTATATTTTGGTGTACCACTATAATCCCTTATATTATTTGCAACTATCGGCTATCTCATATCCAAGTGCAGTTATGGCTTTTATATCTTCCTTAGCTTGATTTCCCTTTGTGGTTAGATAATTTCCTATGACTATGGAATTTGCACCATATTTAAAAATTTCCGGCCATTTATCTTTAAAAGTTATCTCTCTTCCTCCTGCAACCATTATCCTACTGTTTGGTAGAGCCAAAGAGACTTTTTCTATCCAATGTAGTGCTTGTTGCATATCAAAAATTTTATTTTCTAAAGGCAATGCCGGGTTTGGATGAAAAAAATTAAGAGGAATTGAGTTGGGAGATAACTCTTTTAAAGAGTTTAAAAATGATTCTCTATCATTTTCACTCTCTCCAAGTCCAAAAATTCCTCCTGCACAAAGTTTGAGACCTACTTCTTTTATATTGAGACAAGTTTTATATCTTTCATCCCAACTATGGGTTGAGCAAATATTTGGATAATACTCTTTAGAGGTTTCTAGGTTGTGATTGTAGCTTTTTATGCCGCATTTTTTTAACTCTTTTAGTTGTTCTTTTGTGGCTGTACCGTTGCATGCTATGAGATTGAGATCATTTACTTTGGAAGATACCGCAAGGGCTGCTTTACAAACAAATTCTACCTTTTTATCATTTAGTCCTTTGCCGGCACTTACTAGACAAAAACCTGTAGCTCTGTTTTGTTTGGCAAGTAAAGCTTCATTTACAATAGTATTTATATCTTTTTCTTTATATTTTTTAATGTCAGCATTATTATATGCACTTTGTGTGCAAAAAGAGCAATCCTCACTACAATTACCGCTTGAAATATTGCTGATAGCACATAAATATATCTTTTTCATACTTGAACTTTTTCGCATAAATAATTTGAATCTTCTTTTAGCATATCTTTTTCATAGTGATAAATATCCCATGATGTAGCCTTTTTTTCGATAAGAGCAAATTCACTTATAGGTTTTTTCCTAGCACAAATTTCACCCGGATTGATATATAAAGTCTTATTTTTATACTCAGCTTCAAAATAGTGCGTATGACCAAATACCACTAAGTCACTATCGCCGTTTAAATAGTATGGATGGTGCATCAATTTTACGGATATATCACTTATATTGAAATAGTGTGGTTCGTTGGATATATTATATTTTTCTGCAAGATTTAACAGATGAAAATCATTATTGCCAAATATCGCTTTGTATGGCACTTCCGAGCTTTCTAAAAGCCGTAATGACTCTTCAAGAACAATATCTCCGGCATGGATTATAAACTCTGCCCCATCATTTTTGAGTATCTTTAAGGCATTATCTAAAAGTTCTATCTTTTTATGACTATCAGATACTATACCTATCTTCATCTGCAAATCCTTCGGATTAAGCTTAGAACCGAATAAAGCTCAAAGTTTTTCATTGTTAATTTTTCATTTTTCATTTTTAATTATCATAAGTCTTCTCTATGCTTACATTTTATACATTCGTAAATCTCTTTTTTTCTATAAGTTCTTTGTGCCATCATTCCTCCGCATTCAGGGCATTTTTTTTCAGTAGGCAGATAATTTGAGACAAATTTACACTTTGGATAGTTTGAACATCCGTAAAATTTTCCTCTTCTTGAGCTTCTTTCAAGCAATTCTCCTCCGCATTCAGGACATTTTACACCTACTTTTATACTCTCTTTTTTCTTTGTGGAGGCAATATTTTTGGTATATTTGCATTTTGGAAAAGCACTACACGAGATAAATTCTCCAAATCTTCCTTTTCTGATGACTAGCTCACTTCCGCATTCAGGACATTTTTCACCCGTAGGTATGAGAACTTTTTGACTTTTTATCTCTTTTTTACCCTTTTCTATATCTTTTATAAACGGTTCGTAAAAGTTCCATAAGACCTTTTGCCAATCCTCTTTGCCTTCTGCTATCTTATCAAGAGTCTCTTCCATTTCAGCAGTAAATGAGCTATCAACGATATTGCTAAAATGTTTTTCTAAAAGTTCTATAACTTTAAATGCAATTTCAGTAGGAATGAGTTGCTTTTTTTCTATCTCTATATATTTTCTTGCTACTAGTATGGATATAGTTGGAGCATAAGTTGATGGTCTTCCTATGCCTAAAGATTCTAGTTTTTTGATAAGCGAAGCTTCAGAGTATCTAGCAGGCGGTTGGGTAAAGTGCTGCAAAGCTTCAAGTTTTGAAACTTCAACTTTTTCACCGGTTTTTAATGTCGGTAGCAATTTATCTTTTTCTTTATACCCTGTAGCTTTATAAAAACCTTCAAATTTTAAAACTCTTCCAGTCGCTTTAAATTTGGAAGATTTACTTTCAAATATAATATTTTGTATTTGAAAGATAGCATCTTTCATTTGAGTAGCTAAAAATCTATTGTATATTAATGTGTAAAGCTTTAATTCATCATTTTTTAGGTACTCTTTTGCAATTTGTGGCGAAAAGTCAAGATTGGTAGGTCTTATAGCTTCATGAGCTTCTTGAGCACCTTTTGACTTTGTTGCATAATATTTCTCTTTTTCACTAAGATAATTTTCACCAAATTTCTCTTTTATAGTTTTTCTTACCTCTTTTATAGCCTCTTTTGCGATATTGAGTGAGTCAGTTCTCATGTAAGTG
Organism: Campylobacterales bacterium; assembly: GCA_027038335.1. Lineage (GTDB taxonomy): Bacteria > Campylobacterota > Campylobacteria > Campylobacterales > JALSKU01 > JALSKU01. The sequence goes on from JALVWI010000067.1 coordinate 8,336, forward strand.
ATAACACCCATATTGCCTTTGTGTGTCATAACTCCCTCATAGAGAGTCTGGGCTATCATCATAGTTTTTTTTGGAGAAAATCCAAGCAGATTTGAAGCAGCTTGTTGCAAAGAGGAAGTCATAAATGGTGGAGGTGTTGAAGTTTTTCTCTCTTTAGTTTCAATATTTCCTACTTTAAACTCTTCATTTTTTAAAATATTTTCTATATATTTTGCTCTATCGCCATTGGAGATGGTCATTTTTGAGATTTTTTCTTTTTCAAATTCTACAAGTAAAGCATCTATGGTTTTATCAAATAAAGCTTCTATGCTCCAGTATTCTTGGGGTTTGAAAGCTTTTATCTCTCTTTCTCTGTCAACTACGATTTTTAAAGCTGAGCTTTGAACTCTACCTGCACTAAGTCCTTTTTGTATCTTTGATGAAAGAAGCGGAGAGAGTTTATAACCTACTATCCTATCAAGAAGTCTTCTTGCTTGTTGAGCATTAAAATTGTTGGTATCTATTGTTCTTGGATTTTGCAAAGCTTTATTTATAGCATTTTTTGTTATCTCATGAAAAACTATCCTAGGAAGTGAACTAGGCTCTTTCCCTATAGCTTTTGCTATATGGTATCCTATGGCTTCTCCTTCTCTATCTTCATCAGTTGCGATATAGATAGTATCACTTTTTTTTGCCAATTCTTTTATCTCTTTGACAGTTTTTGAGTGGTCTCTGCTTACTCTGTATTCTGGCTTGAAACTACCCTCCTCTATCTTTATACCGAAAGAGCTTTTAGGCAAGTCTCTTATATGTCCTTTACTTGCTATAACGGTGTAATCTTTTCCTAAAAAATTTTTGATGGTTCTTGCTTTTGCCGGAGACTCAACTATGATAAGATTTTTCAAATTCTCTCCTAATATATTAAAAATTCATTGAAATTGTACCCAATGTAAATATTAAATGCAAATAATTTCAGGCTTATTTGTTTTAAGCAACTTTTTTATGCTATTTGAAACAGTAGCTTGAGAAATATTTAAAAAATCTGCTATTTGGTTTTGAGTATATCCGTCAAGATATGCTTCATATATTTTTTGATTTCTCTCTTTTTTTCCTAAAACAGTTTCAAAATGTTCTTTTAAGGTTTTATGTTTTTTATTATTTATATTTTTTTTATAGCTTACAACTTTTTGCAATTCTTCAATAATATTTTTTAAACTTTTATTTATAACAGGTGCACTAAAAAAAATTTTTGCATCATTGATTTTAGAATATTTTTCAAATACTATAGAGTGCTTTAAACACTCTATAGGTTTATCAAGATTTACAAAAGATCTATAACTAGAGTGTTTAAAATCTTCAAGTTTTTCACATAAATGATATTTTATGGGAGATTGTTCTATGTGTAGGATTAGCATATCAAGATATGATTGATTGAGGATATACCATGATTGGTATCTACCTTGCCATAAATGCCCTACTCTATTATATTTTTTATTAAAAAATACAGCATAGTTTGAGTTAATGTATCTAATAGCAAGAGAGATATTATTCTCTTTTGTTTCTATAAGTATGTAGTATCGGTCATGTAAAAGAGAGTATGAGTGAACTATAAAGTCATATAATTTTGCACTCGTGCAAACGATTTCTAAAAATTTTTTATAGTCATTATCTTCATAAAAAATTTTTCTGCCTGCCACACCTCTGTTTATTACCAAATGATATCCTGCTATGCCGACCCTAGGTTTTCTAGGCATATATTATCCTCTTTCATATTTTTTATTTTTAAAATTTAAATATAGTATCATCAATACTCCAAAGTCTATCATAACATCAGCAAAATTAAATATAGCAAAATTAAATCCACAGTGCCAATATACATAATCAACTACTCCGCCATAGATAAATCTATCATATATATTACTGCTTCCCGCACCTAAAATGATACCTAAAGGTAGAGAGTATTTGGTGAAAGTTTTTTTATGAAAAACCATATATATAACTACTAAAGATATAAGAAGTAGTTGAATATATTTTAAATTTTCACCTAAAAATGCAAATAAGGAAAATGCAACACCTCTGTTGTATGTTAAGATCAGAGATATGCAATTTCCATAATAGCTAAAACCATTTATAAAAAGGTGTTTTATATTTTGGTCTATTATAAAAATTCCCAAAAATGATAATACAAAGATCCAAATGGATTTTATCACTTTAATGCACTTGTTAGAAATTCTTTTAGATTGTTCATCTCATTTTGTAAGATTTTTTCATCTTTGCCTTCAAGTAAAATTCTTAAAAGATTTTCAGTTCCTGAATATCGTATCAAGTGTCTTATTTTCATCTCTTCAAGTTTTTTGAGTATCTTTTCATATCCTTGTATGTCTTGTAGAGGTATTTTTTTATTAACAGGAATATTTTCCAAAATTTGAGGATAAAGTTCAAATACATCAAAAGCACTGCTCGCAGTTTTGCCGCTTTTTAAAATAAGAGCAAGTACTTGCAAAGCACTAGCAAGGGCATCACCGGTCTTGGCATAATCACTAAGTATGATATGTCCACTTTGTTCTCCTCCAAAATTTAGCCCCTCTTTTTGTAAAACTTCCAAAACATTTTTATCTCCAACATCACATCTAAAGAGTGATATTCCTTTTTTTAGTAAAAAATCTTCCAAAGCTTTATTGCTCATAACAGTAGCGGAGATGGCATTTCCTGATAGTTTATTCTCATTTTTAAGATAAAATGCCAAAGCACCCAAAAGTTTATCCCCGTCTATGACGCATCCTTTTTCGTCAACTACTACAAGTCTGTCAGCATCTCCATCAAGTCCAAAACCTACATCCGCTCTTACTTTTTTGACTTCCTCACTTAACTTTTCAGGATGAAGTGCTCCACAGGATTGGTTTATATTGCTACCGTTTGGATCATCGTTTATTACAAAAATCTCAGCTCCCAATTCGCTTAGTATTGCAGGAGCTACTTTGTATGCCGCACCGTTTGCGGTATCAACTACAACTCTTATGCCGTTAAGTGTCAACTCTTTTGGAAAAGAATTTTTGATATGAACGATATATCTACCTATGACATCATCTATCCTTTTTGATGAGCCTATTTGCATACCTGTTTTTTGATTGGATTTTATGATAGTATCATTAAAGTATATTTTTTCAATCTCTTTTTCAATATTTTGATTTAATTTATTGCCTCTTTTATCAAAAAATTTTATACCGTTATCATAAAATGGATTGTGTGAAGCACTGATCATGATACCCGCATCACATCTCATATCTTCAGTTAAAAAAGCGATAGCGGGAGTAGGCATAGGTCCTATTTGAATGACATCATATCCTACTGCGGTAAGTCCTGATACGATAGCATTTTCTATCATATATCCACTTCTTCTGGTATCTTTTCCAACTATTATTTTATTGCTGATAGATTCTTTTCTAAAGTAAATTCCGGCAGCCATAGCAAGTCTCATGGCGGTCATAGCATCAAGTTTTACTCCCGCTTTTCCTCTAACTCCGTCAGTTCCAAATAGTTTCATTATGCATAAATCCTTCTATATTTTTATGTTATTTTAACATATTAGAAGTTTAAAGCAAATTTAACGATATAAAATCCTCCAAAAATAAGCCATAAAAAGAGTATAAAAGCTAAATATATAGGCTTAAGTCCTACATTTTTAAATTTTCCGATATTTGTCTCCATACCCATTGCAGTCATTGCCATTGTCAAAGCAAAAGTATCTATTTTATTTATGCTGTTGATTAAATGATGAGGTAATAAATCAAATGAGTTAAAACCTGCAACTACTATAAAAAACACAGCAAACCATGGGATAGTGATAGTTGTTTTTTTACCCTCTTTGACACCTCTTTTTTTTCCAAGCCAATATCCAAGTACCAATAAAAAAGGAGCTATCATCATAACCCTTATCATTTTTACAATTACCGCATATTTGGCAGTCTCATCTCCTATACTGTTTCCAGCTGTTACCACATGGGCAACTTCATGGATAGTTCCGCCTATATATATGCCCATATCTTTTGCATCAAGAGGAATAAAACCGGCTTTGTAAAGATACGGATATAAAAACATAGCAGTTGTACCAAATATCACAACAGTCCCTACCGCCACAGCACTTTTGTACGGTTCACCCTTGACAACCGGTTCAGTTGCAAGTACAGCCGCCGCTCCACAGATAGAACTGCCGGCACTTACTAACATGGTAGTATCTTCATCAAGTTTTAGTATCTTTGTGCCTACAAAATATCCGATGATGAATGTAAGGGTTACAATGGAAGCACTTGTAATGATACCGGGGATTCCGACTTGTTCAATATTTTGAAAAGTAACCCTAAAACCATAAAATATGATAGCGGCTCTTAGTATCATTTTCATAGAAAATTGAATACCCGGTACCCATTCATTTGGAAGTTTATTTCTTAATGTATTTGCATACACCATTCCTAGCAAGATACCGACTATCAATGGACTAATTCCTAAATTTTTAAGAAATGGAAAATCTGCCAAATATGTAGCAGAAGCAGAAAAGAGTGCTACAAAAAGTATCCCACTCAATGTATTTGCTCTATTTTCTTTTGAAAAAGCCATATTTTCTCCTAAATTTTTTGTTGTAATTATAATAGGTTTAAATATATTTGTAAAATTAATTAAATATGATATAATTATTAAAAAAATCAATGGATGTTTATGACGCTTAGAGAATTGCAGATATTTTATGAATTATCTAACACCTCACATGTGGGAGAAGTTGCAAAAAAACTTTCCATTACTCAGTCAGCAGTTTCGCTTGCAATTAAATCGCTTGAAAATAAAATGGGTGAAAAACTTTATGACAGGATTGGAAAAAATTTAGTTCTAAATGAAAGAGGAAAGTATTTTAGAACATTGACAAAGGAGCATTATGACTCTCTTTTGGAGAGTGTTTCACTATTTAGAAAAGATACACTTTTGGGGGAATTAAATATTGCAGCAAGTAGAACCATAGGTGATTATATAATGCCTCAAATCCTTTTTGATTTTAAAAAGTTATATCCTGATGTTGTTGTGAAAAATAGTACAAAAAACTCACAAGAGATAGCAAAAATGGTAGAAGAGGGCGGTATAAATATAGGCTTTATCGAATCAAAAGTAAAATTTAAAAATATTTTTATGCAACAAATAGGGCAGGATGAATTGGTAGTCGTAAGTAGTGATAAAAATCTTGCAAAAAACGGTATCTATATAGATCAACTTTTTGATAAAATATGGCTATTGAGAGAAGAGGGTTCGGGAACAAGGGAGATATTTTTAAATAGTATCGGAAAATATTCACTAAATTTAAAAAAACAGTTGGTATTTTCTAGTTTTGAAAGTATTAAAAGAGTTTTGTATGCAAATAAAGATGCATTAACTTGTATATCTAGAATTTGTATAGAGGATGAGTTAAAAAATGGAATATTGTTTGAAATAAATTTAAAGAATTTTACTTTTAAGAGAGATTTTTATCTTATTTATCATAAGGGAAAGTATAAAAATAGACTATTTTCAGAATTTTCCAAATTTATAGCGAATTATTTTATAAATGCTTAAGCTCATTTTTTATATAATTGCAGACTTAAAATGAGATAGTAGCTCGGGGTGTAGCGCAGTCTGGTTAGCGCACCTGGTTTGGGACCAGGGGGCCGGAGGTTCGAATCCTCTCACCCCGACCATCCATGGTGGGTGTAGCTCAGTTGGTTAGAGCATCGGATTGTGGTTCCGAGGGCCGTGGGTTCGAGTCCCATCTCCCACCCCAGTATTGAGCGCTCGTAGCTCAATTGGATAGAGCAACGGACTTCGGATCCGTAGGTTGAAGGTTCGACTCCTTTCGAGCGTACCATTTAACTTTTTTGCTTATATATGCGCTCGTAGCTCAGCTGGATAGAGCAACGGCCTTCTAAGCCGTAGGTCTCAGGTTCGAATCCTGACGGGCGTACCATTTATTATTATGCGGATGTGGTGAAATTGGCAGACACGCCAGACTTAGGATCTGGTGCCGCAAGGCGTGGAGGTTCAAGTCCTCTCATCCGCACCATTCTTTCATATCTTTTTAAATACAAAATCCTTTCAGATCAATATCATTAGTTAAATATAAGCACTATAAAA
>JALVWI010000068.1 GCA_027038335.1 Campylobacterales bacterium
CCAGTACGCATCCTTAGCAGGGATGTGGTTTCAGCCAGCTCACCCACCTGTCCAAAAATTAGAATGTGATTATATAAAAATATAGATAATACTTTACTTAAACAGACTCCTTTTTCGAAGTCTGTTTATTTGTACTGTCACTATCTTACTGCTCCGTTATAAAATACTTTACATTTACTTTTTTTACTTGGTATCGGTAAGTTTTTACCAAAACGCCCTAAAAGTGATGTTACGGTATTGGCTACTATTCCTGAAGTTAGAGCTTTTGTACTATATTTTGGATGCAAAAAAGTTCCACCTATATCTTCAGCTATCTTCGGACATCCATTTTTGCCGACTACTCCTAGTTTTACATTGATAAATCTTTCTCTATATAAGTCTATCTTACCTTTTAGTGCTACTCTTGTTTGCCCTATTTTCATGGCAACATCTTTTAAGATTATTATACCTCTTTTTATAGGAGCATTTATGAGCAATCTTTTTACAGCTGTTGTTCCACCGTGAAATCCAGCCATCATATTACCACCGCTTATACCTTTACTAAGTGCTACACCTAATGGTCCTGCTACTAAAAATCCTGCTATATCTTTTTTGTTTATACTCTTTGCATCATCTAAGCTTTTAAAAACTTTATTGAGATCTATACCTTTGATACCAAAACCTTTACCGTCAACATAAAATGTTCCGGTTAATGATCTTTTTATCTGTTTTGGAGTTTGCCCTATCATTGAAAGTTTTATATCTGTCTTTACATATCCTTCAAGTGAAATTTTTTTACTTTTTATAAACTCTTTTGAGATATTTTTAAGATCTAATTTTGCTATATGATCTTCAAGATAAATTTTCGGTAATTTCTTTCTCATATCATATATCAACTTGCCTTTAACTCTTGAGCCGAATGTTGTTAACTCCATAGGTGATATAGTGGCTATTTTATTTTTAAAAGTAAAGTCCGACTTTATATCTTTAAGCAAATATCTATCATATTTTATACTTGAAATAGTCAATAACCCTTTAAGAGATAAAGCTTTTAATATATCTTTGTCTCCATTTAGAGCTATATCATTTATGGTTAAATTGAGTGCATTTATCTTGGCTTTTGTTTTGGATTGTTTATCATCATAAGTTATATAAACATTTTCAAGAAGCAACTTTCCAACATTGACTAGAGGAAGTTTGGCATTATTTTTTTTAGATTCTTTCTTTGCCACTGTTTTAGAGCCACTACCCTTTTCCCCTGCGGTTAGATTGAGTATGCCTTTTTTAGACTTTTCTACCAAGAGATTTACATCTTGAAGTTTGACATAGTTTACTTTTAACTGCTTATTTAAAAGTGGTTTTAATTGTAAAGATACAGCTACTTTTTTAAGTTTTAACATATCATTATCACTAAATCCTTTTGGATTTTTTATCACTATATCATTTATACTGATACCAAATGGAGATAATGAAAGAGATATATCACCATTTATCTTCAACTCTTTTCCTGTTGCCTCGTAAACCTTTTTTTCTATCTGCGGTTTATATTTGTTTAGATCAAATGTTGCGATTATTATGCCTAAAACTACTATGATAGTAGTCATTATAATAAGTAGCGTTATAAGTATCTTTTTTGCCATTTTTATATCCTTTTTAGTATCTCTTCTACAACACCTCTAGGGTCTTTAGATAGATATATAGGTCTTCCAACCACTATAAAATCCACCAACTGCTCTTTGGCCATTTCAAGGTTTGCTACTCTTTTTTGATCATTGCTATCTTCTCCGAAAGGTCTGATACCCGGAGTCAATGTGATAAATTTCTCTTTTGTTACACTTTTTATATCTTTACTCTCATAAGCAGAGCATACAACTCCGTCAAGCTTACACTCATTTGCTGCTTTTGCAAACTCTATACTTCTTTTATCTATAGAAGCTCCATATATACTTTTGAAGTCTTTATTGTTGAAGCTTGTAAGTACTGAGACTCCTAGCACCAAAGGTCTATCTTTTACATTTGCAATTCTTTGCATAACAGTATTCATTGCCACCTTGCCGCTTGAGATGTGGATGTTGAACATATCGATACCAAGAAGTGATATTTCACTTGCGGCATCAGCCATAGTATTTGGTATATCATAAAGCTTAAGATCTAAAAATATCTTACACTCAGGATTTATCTGTTTTAACTCTTTGATAAGATTTTGACCATCTCTTATATATGATCTTAAACCGACCTTCAGCCATATATCAAAATCTTTTAAAGACTTAACCAAAGCTAAATTTTCTTCATTTGTAGGTAAGTCAAGTGCCACACATAACTTCATCTCACTTCTTCCTTTTATCTTTTTGAATTGAGCCTAAAACTCCATTTATAAATTTTGGTACATTATCATTGCAAAGTGTTTTAGAGAGTTCTATACCTTCATTGATGGCAACAGCTTCATCTATATCTGTTTTTAAAAGCTCATACGATGCAAGTCTTAGTATCGCTCTTTCGATATGTCCTATCTCTTTTATGTTCCACTCTTTCAAGTGCTTATCTATCTCGTCATCTATCTCGTTAAGAGAGCTTAAAACTCCATTTATCAATTCAAGTGCAAACTCTTTTTGTCTATTTCTTATCTTTTTATCTTCAAGTATATTATCTTCAAATTTTTCTACTTCAGAGTTTCCTATATCATGAGCATAAAGGATGGAAATCACAGCCTCTCTTACTTGATGTCTTGTTGCCATTTTTTACCTTGATTATATATTTTTGTATAAGTCTATGAGCTCGATTAGCCCTGTCATTGCTTCAAAGCCTTTATTGCCTGCTTTACTCCCTGCTCTCTCGATAGCTTGCTCTATAGTATCAGTTGTAAGTATGCCAAATGTTACAGGATATTTATACTTTAAAGTTGTGTTTGCCACTCCTTTTGTAGCTTCAGCGGCTACATAGTCAAAGTGTGGTGTATTTCCCCTGATAACAGCACCTAGACAACAAACTCCGTCATATTTACCTGATGCAAGAAGTTTATCTAGTGCAAAAGGTACTTCAAAAGCTCCGGGTACAAGCACTAGATCAAGATTATCCTCATCTCCGCCATGTCTTAAAAAAGCATCCTTTGCCCCTTCGGTAAGTCTATCTGTAATGATATGGTTAAATCTACTATTTATAATAGCAACTTTACTATCTTTACTAAGTTTTAGTTTTCCTTCTATGATATTCATCAATATTCCTCTTATTTTTTGGTAGCTATTATACTATAAATTCATTTATAGCTTTCTTTAAGTTATTCAAAGCTTTTTCCAATATTTTTTGTTGTGTGCCAAAGTTCAGTCTTGCAAAACCCGCTCCCTCTTTTCCATAAATGATACCGTTATTTAGTCCTATTTTTGCCTTTGTTATCAAAAATTTTTCAAGTTTATTTGGGGTTAACCCCAATTTTCTAAAATCTAGCCACAAAAGATAAGTAGCTTCAGGTTTAACAACATCTACCAAAGGTAGTTCATCTTTTATAAATTTTAGTGCAAAGT
>JALVWI010000069.1 GCA_027038335.1 Campylobacterales bacterium
CTATATCATCAAAAAAATCCTCACTCTCATAATCTTTTTGAAAAGGGGGATTTTGGATATAAAGATTGTAGTCAAATTTTCCTATTTGGGATTTTAAGCTTTGTAAACTTTTTTTCAAGATATTTGATAACTCTTTTAGCATCTCATCTTCAAAAAAAGCGATACTACTGATACCAACTTTAGGTAAAATCATTACTTCAAAAGCAAACATACTGCCGTAAGGACAAAAAGAGATAAAATGCTCACTCTCTAAAATAACTCTCTTATCCTCATCTATTTCAAAGTTTGCAATATCCTCAAAGATACTTCTTCCATGTTTTTTATAGTAGTCATAGTAATGTTTTAAAAGCATAAGCTCATTTTTGGGTATCATAGGCATAGCGATAAGCTGAGTATGTATATGCGGCATTGTAGCACCGGAGTTTTGACCCTGATTTTTAAATATACTAAAATAAGTAAGTCTTATATCCTGCTTTAAGTCGTTAATTCTTGAGCGAACGACACGAAGCCAGTCAAATACATTTTCTTCATCCAAATCTTCAAAACAAGTTATATGTGAGGGAGTATCTATGATGATTTCATGAGCTCCAAAACCATCTCTTTTTTCATAAAGCCCATCCTCTTTTGATATATTTTGTGCCTCTATCTCCAAAGCTTTATACAGATTTGGTACAACCCTTACTCTCCATCCGTTTTTATCTTTTATAGAGTATATTTCAGGTGGAGTTAGCTCTTCATTTCCTTTGCAAAAAGGGCAGATACTCTCTTTGGAAGAGGCATTGTTATCTGAGTATAGATTGGGTCTAGTGAGTCTATTTGGTGCTATGATAACATACTCATTTTTTAGTAAATTGTATCTTATCTCAGACATTTTCTATCCCCATTTTTCCTCTTAGTTTTAAACTTTTACTAAAAGGAAAGACAAAAGCAAAACTAACTCCCTGCACCATCAAATCATACCCTTTTTCACTTTTTGATACGGTATATAAAGGAGTTGATAAAAGTTCAAACTCTCTATCAAGGCTAAAGATGATCTTTTTTTTACTCCAACTATCCAAAAGATAAAACTCTTTTATATCTTTTATATTGATTTCATTTGATAGTTTTTTATCTTTAAAAAAAACTTTATCCAAACTTGCAAAATGGAGGTTAAACTCAAGAGCATATTTATAGCTTTCATTTGAAGTAGTTGTAAAATCTATCATAAACTCAACTTCATCATCATTTATGATATAGCTTTTTTTAAGAGTTGAAGGGTACTTTTTATCAAAATATATCCCTCCTTCTCTTTTAAAATTTATAGCACTATCATTTAGCTCATACTCAAAAGGTTGATTGGCAAAGTCGCCATACTCCCAAAAAGAGCACTTTTTAAAGTTTTCAATCGTAAAAGTATCATTACTGATATGGTCTATAAAAGAGTTTTTTATGTACCAGTCATAATATAAAGCATTTTTTATATCATCATCTATATCGGTTTGAAGCTCATGTATAGAAGCTATAGAGTTTTTATCACTTTCCTCTTTTTTATTTGGAGTAGTTTTTGTTATATCTTTATGATAAGCCTCTTCATATCTAGTTAAAACATTTTGAAAGTTAAACTTTTTACTTCTATCAAGTAGCTCTACCATTTGCCCGCCAAAATGAGAATCAAATCTGAGTATAAATTTTTTAGAGACTGCTTTAACTTCATCGTATCCGTTCATATCAGTATCATTTATCTCGATAATATTTTTATCTTTATATCTTATATCTTCACAAATCGTTAAATATTTATAAGCATTATCTCTTAAGTTCGGTAGATACAATCCCCCAAAAACCCCATGCCAAAAAACATCATTGGTTTGAAGTCTATAAAGAGCATCCAAAAAAGCTTTTGAGGAAAGGGCATCTTTAGATACCTCTATCATTCTTTTATGAAGTCTATTTGACTCTTCATACTTTATAAAAAAGTTTTTCCAAGTTCCGCCCTTGACAAATTTATCTACACTTTTTGGAAACTTTTTACTTACTTCCTCTTTAATTTGCTCCAATTTAAGTGCATTTTTGCTTTTGAGACTCCATTCACCCATCTCATAGTAGGAAACATTTTGCAAATATGCTAAAGATAGTGCTTTTTCATTTTTATAAAATTCACCAAAATGAACACTTTGTATCTCTTTGTCATCTTTTAAAGTTTCAAAAAACTCTTTTAACCACCCTTTTTCATACACCCACTCATGAGTCTTAGGCCACAATCCAAACTTTTCTAAATCATCAAAAATGATAGCATTTTTAAACTCTTTTATATCTTTTATCGCCTCTTCAACACTTTTAAAAGGCAAAGCATATCTTAAAGCTTTATTGATAGGAAAAAGAGCTATCTTTTCTCCGCTATATTCACTATAAAAATAGCCCTGAAGTTCGCTCTCTTCAAATCCGCTGACTATCAAGTGATAGTCATCTACCATCACATACTCTATACCGCACTTTGCAAAATCCTCTATCAATGAATCATCCCAAACCCTCTCAGTTAGCCAAGCACCCTTTGGAGTTTGCAAAAACTCTTTTTTGATAGTTTTATTTAACTTTTTTATTTGAGCAATTCTATCTTTTTTTGGGATAGAAGATAACACAGGCTCATAAAATCCCGCACTAAAAAGTTCAATATTGCCGTTAGCACTTAACTTTTTGATATTTTTAAAAAGTTTATTATGATATTTCTTAATATATTCCAAAAGCCACCCGCTACAATGAAGAGCTATCTTCAAAGTAGGATAATCTTTAAAAACTTCAAAAAAGGGCTCGTAACACTTCAAAACAGCCTCATCCACAGCTTCACTAAAATTATCCACAGGCTGATGCATATGCACCCCAAAAAGAAGCTTAGTTTTATTACTCATATATTTTTTCCTTATTCAAACTATCCACCATCAACCATCTACCATCCACTATTTTATATAAACCAATTTCTCTCATACTCATCATCGCAAACTTCTATATCACCAAATATCGGTATAAGTTCGATATTGTCCATCTTGTCAACCAACTCTATTTGTAAATTTATACCTTTTTTATTTTTACATAGTTTTTTATCTATACTTATCTCTACAAAATCTTTTATGGCCATTTGGATATATCTATCTTCAAAAGTTGTTTTTATAGGTATAGTTTTTATAATTTTTAACTCTTTAAAGTGTATCTTTATCTCTTTAAAATCACTTAGTATCTTTTTTATATCACCGTCAAGCCTTAAAAAAAGTTTACTACCGTTTTCACCGTAATATAACTTTTTAACAACCCCGCCACCTCCTTGCATCGTAGAAAAAATTCTACTCTCATCAACCATGCCGCATCCTAACCACTCATAAAAAGAGCTTTTTTTGCCGTCTATTTTTACATTTATCTCAAATTTCGGTTTTACGGAGGTTAATTTTACCTCTCTCTCTTTGGTAATGGGCAAAAATAGATAAGTAGGCACTTTCAAGCCACAAAGTTCATAAATATCTATCA
>JALVWI010000070.1 GCA_027038335.1 Campylobacterales bacterium
TCTTGCCGGTCCTCTTGTAGTAGCGGGAGTTGTTTTAAAAACTCCCGTTCAAGGGCTTGATGACTCTAAAAAGTTAAGCCCAAAAAAGAGAGAGGAACTTTTCCCTCTTATTCAAAAAAATGCACTTTACAAGATAGTTTTTACCGATAATAAAACCATAGACAAGATAGGTCTTTCTTGTGCACTTAAAAATTCTATCCAAGAGATAAAAAATCATTTTTCAAACTATAAGATACTAATGGACGGTAATACCAACTTTGGAGTTGAAGATGTCGAATGGATGATAAAAGCTGATGCAAAAGTGGCTGAAGTTAGTGCGGCAAGTATTTTGGCAAAAGTAAGCCGTGATAGGTATATGGTAGAAATGTCTCAAAAATTTCCTGAGTATGGATTTGATAGGCATAAAGGATACGGCACCAAAGAGCATATAGCTATGATACAAAAATATGGCTATACAACTCTTCATCGAAAAAGTTTTTATATCAAACAGTTAAGACAAGGAGTATTATTTTAGGATTTTTATGTTATTATTATTTATTATGTATTTTATGGAGTAATGAACAATGTTTAGAAATATGACTATTAAAAAACGACTGATCATCTTAAGTGCTGTAGCAATGATAACCATATTTGTATATGTTATCGCAGTTTTTGTTTCTGAGTATAAAGTATATCAAAACTCTAAAGATACTATAAAAGTTGTAGAACTTTCAGTAAAACTTAGCAATGTAGTACACGAACTTCAAAAAGAGAGAGGTGCAAGTGCAGGCTATCTTAACTCAAAAGGTAAAAAATTTGTTCAAATTTTAAAAAAACAGAAACAAAGTACCGATAAAAAACTCTCTATTTTGCAAGAGTATATAAACACTCACAATAATTTATACATCAAAACCGCAAAAACTAATATAGACTTTTCAAAACTTAGTGAAATTAGGCAAAAAGTACAACAACTAGCAATAAGCACAAAAGATGAAGTAGGGTATTATACTAATTTAAATAAAACTATCTTGGATACCATTGCCAAATTTTCAACTATTCCAAAACTTCCTGTAGTTAGAAATGAGATGAATTCTATGGTGCTTTTTATAACTGCAAAAGAGAGGGCAGGAATAGAAAGAGCCGTGCTTTCCGGAGTTTTTGCTAGAGATTCTTTTACTCCCTTTTTAAAAAATAAATTTATTTCAGTAGTTTCTCAACAAAAAGTTCTTTTACATCTTTTTGAAACTACCGCCAATGATCATATAAAGCAATTTTATAAAGGTATTAAAAAAGAAAAACCTTTTTTAGAAGTTGACAGGATGAGAAATATAGCTTTTTCAAAAAGTAGTGGATTTGGTGTAGATGCTACTTATTGGTTTGAAACTATAACCAAAAAGATAAATTATCTAAAGAAAATGGAAAATTATCTAGATAAAATGCTTATAAATACATCAAATAAAATAGCTGATAAAATGATGACTGAGATGATCATTGTTATTATTATATCTTTATTGATACTTTTACTTATCGCTTATATATCTAAAAATATAATAAATTCTATAATTGTAGCTATAGAGAGATTTAAAAATGTTATAAAAAAAGTTAATTCGGGGGATCTTTCTATCGTAGTTGATAGAAGAAAAAAACCTAGAAATGAGATGGATATCATTACTAGAGAATTGCATATACTTGTTGAACTTATAAAAGATTTAGTAGGAAGGATAAATAGCTCTGTCGATAGTGCGGCAAAGGGAGATTTTTCAAAAAAACTTGTAGATGACGGTTTACAAGGTGATTTTGCAACAGCCATTCACATGGTTCAAAACGGTATAAGAGCTATGAAAGAAGCCGATGAAAAACAAAAAGTCATAGCTTTTAATGCAAAAGTAAGTTCAGTCGGAGATGTCGGCAAAGGGCTTATACTTATACAGCATGAAACAGAAAATCTTATAAAAGATCTTGACATAGTTTTAAAAAGTTCTGTCGGGACAAGTGAACAATCTACTAAAAGCTTATCTATGCTCGAACAAATTTTAGAAAATATGCAGCATCTTTCAGAACAGATTAATGATTCTAATAGTGCTATAAATGAATTGAATGAAATGAGTAGTAATGTTACTTCTGTGGTAGATCTTATAAAAGATATAGCGGAGCAAACTAACTTACTATCCTTAAATGCTGCCATAGAAGCAGCCCGTGCAGGAGAACACGGAAGAGGTTTTGCCGTAGTTGCTGATGAAGTAAGAAAGCTAGCGGAGAGAACCCAAAAAGCTACAAATGAGATAAATGTCTCTATCAATAGCATGAAACAAGAGACAAGTGATATAGTAGCAAAATCAGAAAATATGATGGAAGTATCCAATGGTGTTTCAAGTATTGTGGAAGAGTATAAAGAGATAGTAAAAGAGTTGGAACAAAATTCAAAAGAGGCTTCCGCACTAACATACGATGCAAAATATCAAATATTTTTAATAATGGTGAAAATAGATCATATCATTTATAAAGCCAATGCCTATGACGCTGTAATAAATGTAGATAGAGATACACATTTTGATGATGCGGAGCATTGTAGATTTGGTATATGGTATAAAAATGAAGGTAAAAAAGAGTTTGGAAAAGCTCTAACATATCCAAAGATAGCTATACCTCACAAAATAGTTCACGATATGGTTCTTCAAAATTTAAATTTTATCAAACCTGAAGACATAAGGGTAAAAAATGAAAAGACAATTTTAGAAAACTTTGAAAAGATGGAAGATGCAAGCAATGAACTTAATGAGCTTTTAGATCAATTAAGAGTAGAATTAAGAAAATATAAAGACATATAAGATTGCACAAGGGGGATGAATATTTTGAATAATATAATTTTTAGTAGCAAAAAAATAATTCCGAGCAAAGTGGTTTGTGTAGGTAGAAACTATGTTGAGCATATCAAAGAACTTGACAATGAAATGCCTGAAAATATGGTGCTTTTTTTAAAACCAAACTCTGCAATAAGTAGTAAATTGAGATATGTAAGCAAAGATAACCATTATGAAGGCGAGATAAGTTTTTTAGTTATAGATAAAAAAATTGCAGGAGTGGGGTTTGGTTTGGATTTGACCAAAAGAGAGCTTCAAAGCTATCTAAAAAGCAAAGGTTTGCCATGGGAGAGAGCAAAATGTTTTGACGGTGCAGCAGTTTTTAGTGAATTTGTACCTTTTTCAAGTGAAATTAATGAGCTTAGTTTAGAGCTTTATATCAATGATAATTTGGCTCAAAAAGGAGGAGTAGTCCAAATGATATATAAACCTCAAACTATCTTAGAAGAGGTGGAGAGTTTTTTAAGCCTCGAAGACGGAGATATCATCATGAGTGGAACACCAAAAGGGGTAGGCAAGTATAAAAAAGGCGATAAATTTTTGGGTAGGATTTTGCACAAAGAGAGTGTTTTGATAGAGCATCAATGGCTAGTATCTTGAGAAATCTATTACTATCACCTGACCCCTATATAATTAAA
>JALVWI010000071.1 GCA_027038335.1 Campylobacterales bacterium
CTAGGGTTAATTGTTTATATTTCATGCTACTTCTTTATTTTTTGGTTGAAATAGATTAGCAGATTATCGATTAACCCTCTTTTTCAACTTACTTTTAAAAAATTGCACTTGTTGTTAGAATTGGCGATCTCAAATAATTTTTAAAATAGGTTTTTGTTTTAAAATCTTGAAAATTATATTTTGAAAGCATTTTTTCTAAATCTCTATTTATAAAATCACTTGCAAGTGGGCATTCTAAAAATTTGACAGGAAGTCGTACATAAAAAGAAGATTTTTCTATATCAAATTCATTAAAATCCAAAATAGCAAAAACCCCTTCAGGTTTTAAAAGTTTATAAGCATTTTGTATGATTTTTTCTCTATTTCCCTGAGTAAAACCATGAAAAACAAAAGAGATAAAAACTACATCAAAATAATTTTCTTTATCCAAATCTTCTAAAATACTTTTATTTTCTAACTTGATATTTTGAAAATCTTTTGTATTTTGTAAAAATTGATTTTGCATTTCTTGACCTATTTCGTAACTGATGACCTCTCCATTATCTTTTATATATGGTAACATCAAAAGTGCATTTCTTCCAGTTCCTGCTCCAAAATCAGCTACTTTTACTCCCTCTTTTAAATCCAAATCCTTAATAACTTGCTCTATAAACTTTGGATACCAACCCAAAGTAACAGTATCGATAAGTTTGTCATAATGCTTTGCTTCAAATCCTTTTAACTCTACCTTTGAGTTTTGTTGAGTTAGTGAGTTATCTTTAAGAGTATATAAACCATTTTCAAGACACTTTAAACTAAAAGTAAAAGCAGGAGTTCTTTGAAGATATTTTATATAATCATCTTTATATTTTCTTAGAGTTTCAGGCTCTTCTATCGCTAAAACAAACCAAAAAGTTGCACCGATGCCCCAACCTGATGCTAAAATCATAGCTAAATTTCCACTTATCAAAGCAACTGAGAGAGGTAAAAGACCTATTCCTAAGTGCATAGGATGTCTCATACAATTATAAATACCATTATCTACAAATCTATCAGGGATAAACTCATCTTTTTTATCATGAGCAAATCTTTTTAAAGTCCTACCAGCAATAGCAGTCAAGACAAGAGAATAAAATAGCAAAAATCCTCCAACTATAAAACTAAAATATCCTATACCACCACTTAGTTTTTTATCCCATATAAAATAAGTGGAAAATACACAAACATAAACTATAAGCCAAAACAAAGCTTTTAGTTTCATGGTTTTTGTTTCTGATTTCATCTTTTATAAAATCTCTTCTATCTCTTTTTCGATAACATCTATCTGACTTTTAGAGTGGCTTTTAAAATGAAGCACAGTTGCAAAAAAAGCACTGATAAAACTAACAGATATAAAAAACCAAGGATTTAAAATATCATAAGCATAATAATCAATCATTCCAAATATAGCTAAGAACAAACTCAAATATGCGATAAAATATGCTATTTTTTTCTTTAAAGATATATTTTTTGTTTTTTGTTTCTTTTTCATGTTTTCCTCTTATTATTTTTATCAATCATACTAAAATTTTTCAAAATCTTATCCTCAATAGATCTAATATGTATATCTTGTTGAGGAAATGGTATCTCTATATTGTTTTCATATAGTGTATCATAAATCAGTGTTAAAAACCTTGATATAGTTCTTTTTGGATATAGTATCTCTTTACCTCTAACCCAAACAAAGAGTTCATAATCCACACTGCTATCTCCCATATTTGTCATGACAACTCTTGTAACCCTTTCTTTTGTTATATAAATATCTTTAAAATTACTATTTTTTATAGCACTAAGTACAACTTCTTCTACCTTTTTAGAATTCGTGCCATAAGCTACTCCAAAAGGTATCTCAAATCTTCTTATCTTATCATTCATAGTCCAGTTAATAACATGATTTTGTATCAAATCTTGATTTGGAACGATAATATCTATGTTGGAGTTTGTATTTATAGTTATAGCTCTCATTTTTATATCTACAACTTTTCCTCTTATATTTTCATCTAGTTGTATATAATCTCCAAGTTTTATACTTTTTTCTAGCATCAAAATAATCCCAGATACAAAGTTTGAAATAATATTTTGAAGTCCAAAACCAATACCAACTGATAATGCTCCAGCTACAAGTGCTATGGAACTAAGATCTATCCCCATGACTTTCAAAACTATAAAAAAGGTAATGATAAAAATCAAATAATATCCAAGATTTGAAAGTATAATACTTGTACTGTTTGTTATAGCATTGTTTTTTAGAGTTAGTTTTTTTATCTGTCTTTTATATAAAGCACCTATAAAAAAGCCTATGATAAAAATCAAAAGAGCCGTTATAAGTTTTATTATCGTTATGGGAGTATTATTTATAGTAAAAATAGGTTGTTCTGTAAGTTTCCATAGTTTTTCTACCTGTGTTTCAACCTCTTGTAAACCCTTTTCTTTGATAGTTGTAACTGTACCAAACTTTTTCTTTTCTAGCTTGGTAAGCAAAGCACTTAAATCATCTTTTATGTCCTCTTGATTGCTGATGTTTTTTTCTAAAAACAATATAATATTTTTATGAATTTTAAAGACTTCTTTATCTTTTTGACTAAGTAATGTTGAGTATTTTAAAAATAAAAAATCAAGTTGCTTTTGTAAAACTTTTGATTTTTCAAGGTCTAGTTTTGCTATTTGTTCTTTTATATCTTCTATCTCATCTGTTTTATTTATAAGTTTATATCTCTCTTTTTGTATGAGAAGTTGCTGTTTTTTAGACTCAAAAGAGAGGAGTTTTTTTTGTAGTGATGATAATCTATCAGAATATTTTGTTAAATCAAAGATAATATTTTGAAAATTATTTAAAAGTAAATCTTTATATCTTTTTATATTATTTGTTAAAGCAAGAAGTTGTTTTTGATAAAGTGATTTTTCTTTTGAATAAAAAGCACAAAAAAGTTGAGGAGTAAGGGAGGTTGTATTTTTATCTTTTATCTCATTTTTTAGGGTAGAAAGTTTTATTTGGGTAATTTTTAGAGTTTGCTTGATTTTATCTATTATTAAAAAGTCATTTATATAGTCATCAAATATTTTAATATATTCATCTTGATTTGTTGGTTGTTTTACATCTTTTTCTTTACCAATATTTTTATCATCAAAATTTATAAGTTTTTTTAACAAAGTCTTTTCTAAACTGATTTCATCATTAGAAATATTTGTATCTTTTTTTGTTATATCTTTGTATAGTAGTTTGTATGTTTGTTTATTTCCATTTATGATAGTTGTATTTAAATCTTGAGCAAATAGTATCGATGAAAATAAAACTAAACTAACAAAAAAACAGTTTTTCATGTTAGCCCCAAAGTCCCTTAATCCCACTTACTAAAAATTGTGCTGCTATCGCTCCAACTATTAGCCCCATGATACGAGTTAAGATTTTCATACCTGTTATACCCAAAAATCTATGGATACTACTAGCATATCTTAATGTAAAAAATACAACTACTGATGATAAAATAATAGATATACTAAGCATAAAATAACTCTCAATTTGAGAATATTTTGCATTTAGATTATTGTTTAAGACTATTATTGTTGCAATCACTCCTGGTCCAAAAAGAATAGGAATACCAAGTGGAACAATAGATATATCATCTTTTTCTTGAGCTTCATCTTGTTCGGCTTGTGTATGTCTTGATTTACTACCTTGTCCATAAGCCATATTGATAGCTATCATCATAAGTATAACCCCTCCTATAACTTTTAGAGATAAAACATTTATACTAAAAAATCTAAATATCAACTCTCCACTAAAAAGAGTGATAAATGAAGCAATAACTACAGTAAAAGTTGCTTTAAAAGCTAAATTTTTTACTATAGCAGGACTTATAGCACTAATCATAGATATCATAATACTAGCAGCTGCTATTGGATTTAAGATTGTTATCAAAGCAACACTAAGATGGAGTATTTCAGAAATAAAATTCATCTTTTACCTTTCCTATATAATTATCATACTGATTAAAAGCATAAAACCTATTATAGCTATAAAAATAGACAAAACAAAGTAAATATTTTTATCTGTATCATAATGCCCTCTTTCTAAGTTTTTTATCCATTTTGTATAATATCGGTATGTGTAAAGAGATAGTAAAATTCCACCTATAACTATGGCAATACCCAGATAATTGTAAAAGATAGCATTTTTTAACTCAGGAATATTTGAACTTTTATCTTTTAACTCTACTCCTAAAAGATGTAAAAAAAGTTCAAACTTTTCTACAACAAACCCTAAGACTATAAGCGATATAGAAGTACCTATCAGTGAAGTAACACTTCTTTCGACTGCCATTAAGTCTTTAGGGTCTATCCTTTTTTTCATTTTAACCTTTTTTTAAAAGAGGGTCATCAAAGTTGCACTCTTTACCAAATCTTTTTTCTAGCATTTCTAACCTCTCCATCTTTGCATGATGAGTTAAGTTTATCATCACAAACTTATATGCTACAAATATCAACATTGGCCAAGAACAAAACCAAATAATAGCTTCTATAAAATCCATATCTAACTCCTTTTAGTAATGATGAGGATCATTTTTGATCTCATCAACTGTTACTTTTTTCTTATTCATAGCTCTCCAAACTACTATGATATATCCCAAAACAAATGGTATCATCAAAGATACATAAGACATAGCAATCAGGGTATATTTACTTCCTGAACTATTTTCAATAGTCAAAGAACTTTGTAAATTTGCCAAAGATGGATAAAAAGCTGTATGATTGTATCCTAAAACTAAAAACAGTGATACAACAACCAAAATCACACCAAGTCCAGCTGGCCATATACCTTTATCTATCTTTTTAACTACATCAAGACAAATTCCACAAAGCAAAAGTAAAGCTCCCAAAACTGCACTTATTGCAACTACTGGCATAGCCATAAAGTTGTGAAGATACTTAAAATTTTCTATATTTACTATTTTTGTAATTGGATTATAGTTATATCCTTTCATAAAAAGTATATCTCCTACAACATAAATAAATAAAATCAAAAATATAAAAGTTTCATATTTTAAAACTGTTCTTGCTCTATTTGTTATCTCTTCATCATCTATTGCATTTATAAAGTACATTGCACCTAAAAGTCTTGATAAGAAAAAGAGCATAAATCCAAAAGCTACATTAAAAAAGTTTAAAACTGCTTCCAACCCATAAGTTGACTTGGTCCAATGTGATAAATGCTCCTCACTGACTATAAAATTTCCACCAGTAAATAGAGTTCCCAAAGCTGTACCTATAAGTATAATCCCTAAACTCCCATTTATAAAAAGAAAAATCTCATAAGTTTTTTCTCCAAAAACATTATCTGGCTTTTTCCTATACTCATAAGCTACTGCTTGAAGTATAAAACAAAAAAGTATTGCCATCCACACATAGTAAGCCCCTCCAAAACTTGTAGCATAAAAAAGAGGAAAAGCTGCAAACAAAGCTCCACCAAACATAACAAGCATAGTAAAACCAAGTTCCCATTTTCTTCCCAAAGCATTTACTATCAAATCCCTTTTTTCTTCACTCTTACCTAAAGTATATAAAAGTGTCTGTCCTCCTTGAACAAAAGTCATAAATACAAACAACCCTCCAAGTAGAGCAACTAAAAACCACCAATACTCTTGCAAGGTTAAATAAGATAATGAACTAAACATTTTGATGCTCCTTTGGTCCTATTTTTATCTGTTTTGTCATAATTTTTACCTCTGCGATCAAAAGTGCAGTAAAGAGGATAGCAAACATCCAAAAAGTTATCATGACTGAACTTGAAGTGATAGTTGAAGTTGCCATATTTACAGGTAACATATCTTGAATAGCCCAAGGTTGTCTTCCAACTTCAGCAGTTATCCAACCTGCTTCTTGTGCGATATATCCCATCGGAAGACTTAAAACTCCTCCCCAAAGTATCCATCTTTTATTTTGTAACTCATTTGTCATAACTAAGTAAAGTATGATGATAAAAAGTAGTATAAACCATCCTCCAAAAATAACCATCGTATGAAAAGCATAAAATGTTGTTGCCACAGGTGGTATAACATCTTTTAGAGATTTTAAGTAACCATACCCCATAAAAGCACTATTTTGTTCAAAAGTTTTTAAAGCTTCTTTTTTAGCACTCTCATTATGGGTTCTTTTTGCCTCTTTATATGATGATAGTGCTTTGATAGCAAGTTTTCCTTTTTCTATCTTATCTTTAGTACTTAAAATACCTTTACTTTTATCTCCATAAACTAACTCTTTGATACCTGGTATATAAGCATCAAGTCTATGATAACTCAAAGCTGAAAGCCCATAGGGAACAGAAAACTTAAACAAAAAAGGATCTTTTTTATCATCAACTTTTTTGTTAGGATTTAAGATACCAAAAGCAACTATTTCTGCTCCAGGTTTTCCATCATATAAACCTTCCATAGCTGCTAATTTCATAGGTTGATTTTTTGCAATATGCCTTGCTGAATCATCACCTGTTGTTATGTTAAAAAGTGAAATTATAAGCCCAAAACTTGCAGCAATCATGATAGATCTCTTTGCAAACTGAATATCTCTTTTTTTCAAAAGATACCAACTGCTTATAGCTATAACAAACAAAGATGCCAAAACATATCCACCACTGATAGTATGTAAAAATTTTGAATAAGCATTTGGATTAAAAACTACTTCCCAAAAGTTTGTCATCTCATTTCTTGCTGTATCTGGATTGAAATGCATACCAACAGGGTGTTGCATCCAACCATTTGCCACTAAAATCCAAAGAGCTGAAAGATTTGAACCGATTGCAACAAGCCAAGTAGAGAGCAAATGTGCTTTCTTACTTACTTTATCCCAGCCAAAGAACATCACAGCAAAAAAGGTCGATTCCATAAAAAATGCCATAATTCCTTCTATCGCTAAAGGTGCTCCAAAGATATCTCCAACTATCCATGAGTAGTTTGACCAATTTGTTCCAAACTCAAACTCCATGATAATTCCAGTAGCTAAACCAATAGCAAAGTTTATCGCCAAAAGTCCCATCCAAAACTTAGTGGTATTTTTCCACCACTCATCATTTGTCTTAACATATATAGTTTCCATGATAGCTACTATAAATGTAAGTCCCAAAGTCAAAGGTACAAAAATCCAGTGATATAAAGCAGTCAAAGCAAACTGAGCCCTTGACCAATCTACAACCGAAGGATCTAAATGATGCATTTTATTCTCCTTGTGTAAGTTGATTTAGTATAAAGTCGCTTCTTTGCCTGTCATTTTGAAAATGTTCTTTTAAAATGTTGGGAAAGAAAAGCTTTATCAAAGTAAAAATGATAAAAAGTTTTATCAAAACCAAAAGCCAAAGAGATTTACCAAGCTTCATATTTGAAAAGCCATCTTTGTAAAAGTAGTAAATCTTTTTTAGCATACTCTAAACCTTTTTATAAGTTAGATTTATCAAAATCATAAGTTAATTATATGTTAAATAGAATAATGGTAGTCAATTGAAAATAAATATAGAGTAAATAGCTCTTAATTAAAATTTTTGTTTATGCTTATAATAATATTTCAAAATATATGTTATAAAAATGCTTACTATAATCAAAAGTATAAAATGCCAAATTTTTGTTATTTCTCCAAAAATATATTCGGCACTATTTCCAAATATATAACCAAATAATATCCCAACAAAACTCCAAACAGTTACTCCTAAAGCGTCAAAAAGAGTAAAATTTTTATAATTATATTTATATACTCCTAAGGCTATTGGAAAAATAACAGCACCACCATAGATAAATCTTGCACTAAATGCCAATAAATTAGCTTTTTTATCTATAGATGGTTTTAGTTTGAGTATATTTTGTTTTAATTTTGAAAATTTTTCTAAGAGAGAAAAGGTATATCTTCTACCCATAAAGTACCAAAATTGATCTCCAATAATAGCCCCAGAAATAGAAACTAAAAGTGCATTTGGAAAATATATAATACCTAAATAACACAAAATACCAGTGATAACTATCATGACAGTACCTTCTATCATCATTCCAAAAAATATTACCCATAATCCATATCTAGAAATAAGAGGTGTTATCTCATTTAACATATGATGCATTGCTATCCTTTTTGTAGAATTTTATATAAATAGTCATGCATATCAAAGTATCCTATCAACATCTCAAAAAACATTCTTAAAAAGATTTCTATACAAAATAGAAAAAAGATCATAATTATCAAAATATTTTTTGTTACAAAAGTGTTAAAAGTTAAAAAATCCCACATTCTTTTTACTTAGTTATTTGTTTTTTTACAACTCTTTTTGTTATACCTCTTAGAAGCATCTCTATCAAAAATGCTACTACAAATCCACTTGCTATAAAATATCCAACATCAGGGATATGTTTAGAAGTATAATTTAGTGCTAAAATAATAGCAAGAGCTATGGTAACAATAGACAAAAATACCAATATCTTGTTTGCTTTAGTCTTTTTTATCTTTAAAAAGTGTCCTATATGAACAAGTCCATGAATAAAAAGTATAGATATAGAACCAATCGCTGCTATCTCTTCAAGATTAAAAAATATAACAAAAATTATAAGTATAATCGTACTTATGATAAGACCTTCACTACTGTGCCAAACATTTCTCTTATATACTTTTGGTAACTCTCCATTTTTTGCCATTTGGTAAGTTACATTTGTAACAGCATATAGGTTTGCATTTATAGATGATGCTGTTGAAACTAAAGCTGCTATCGCCATAATCTTAAATCCAAGCTCTCCAAAAGCTGGTTTTGCAGCCTCTGCTAGTGCATAATCTTGAGCTTTTATAACTTCAGGCAGAGGAAGATTTCCAAAAACTGCAAAAGTTACTACTATATATAAGGCCATAACAAAAAGTATCGCAATGGTCATAGATTTTAACATCAACTTTGAAGGGTCAGTCATGTCTTCTGCTGTATTTGTGATAACCCTAAATCCCTCATAAGCAAAAAAAGTTAAAGCTACGGAAGAAAATATGTATTTTGCAGGTGGAGCATCTTTAATGCTTAAAAGAGATGGATCTATATAAAAAAATGCGATAATAGTAAATACAATCAAAATAGAGAGTTTAAAAATAACTATAACATTTTCACTTTTTGCGATAATCGAACTACCAGCTAAATTTATAAGCATAAAAAGAACTAAAATACCAGCTGAAAAGATATTTACCCAAATAGTAGAATCAGTTCCTATAGTCATCATAGTCAAATAAGTTCCAAATGTTTTAGCAACCATTGCTATGGCAATCATAGCAGAGAGATAAAACAGCACTGAAAGACTTCCTGAAAAAACTCCCTCACCATAGCACTGAACCAAATACTCTACTATTCCACCTCTACTTGGATATTCTACTGCTAACTTTGCTAAAGAGTAACCACTCAAAAGTGCTATGATACCACCCAATATAAATGAAATCCAAACCAGATTTCCAGCTATTGCTCCAGCTTCTCCCAAGAGTACAAAGATACCAGCTCCAACCATAGAACCGATACCTAAGAACATAGCACTCCAAAGACCAAATGATTTTTTTTGTTGCATAATTTTTCCTATAAAATTTTGACTATTTTACGATTATAGTGTTAATTTGATATAAACAAAATGTTAAATCCTCGTTTATTATTGATTAAAAATACATTATCTTGATAGTTTTATAATTGATGTTGATAAAAAATATTAAGGAGAATTATCATGAAAAGAGTAATAAGTAGTTCAGTTGTGGCAGTAGCAGTTTTAATGGGTGGTATAAATTTATCAGCAAAAGATGTTCAGTTAAAACTAACACATAAACAAATGGTTCAAAAGAGTATCAAAGGTGAAGCTGAGAGAGAAAATAAAATCTTTGATAAAACTTCAAAAGAGATTTCAACTGCACTAGGTGATACATTTAAAGCTTTGAGTGCTTTAAAATATGCAAAAGTTAAAGTGGCAGTTAAACTTTTAAAACAATCAGATAAAAAGTTTGATGAAGCTTTGAAACAAAATCCAAACCTTAAACTTATACCTGTTGAAAACAGAGTTGAAGTTTTTGCATTTGATGGTAATGTAAAAGATATAAAGTTAGCACTTAAAAGTGCAGTTAGACTTTTAAAACATCACAAAACTCAAGCAGCAAGAGATATTTTAATACCTTTAAAAGATGAAATGGATATAACAACTATGTATCTTCCTATGGATGCATATCCAGCTTTTATAAAAACATCTATAAAACAGTTAGAACAAAAAGATACAAAAGGTGCGATAGCAACCTTGATAGATGGTTTCAATACCCTAGTAGGACAAAAAGTAGTCGTTCCAACTTCTTTGATTATGGCTCAAGACTTGATAGGTAGTGCATCAAATTTGGATAAAAAGAAAAAAGATGAGGCTACAAAACTTTTAACTTTAGCAAACAAAGAACTTAAAAAAGCAGTGTATCTTGGATATGCAGATGAAAATTCAAAAGTTTATAAAAACTTAGAAAAATCTATATCAGACATAAAAAAAGAGATAAAAGGACAAAACAAAGTTGAAAAGTTATATGATAATCTAAAGAATAGTTTTTCTTCTTTTATGAAAAAATTTAGAAGCAATAAAGAAGAAGTTTCAAACAAATCTCATCAAAATGCAGAACAACAAGTAAAAACTTATGAGAAAAAACAGATGCAAAAAGCTATAAAAGAAGCTAGCAAGTTTAAAACTGAAGTTAAAAAAGAATTAAACGGAACTACAAAATAGGAGGAATAAATGTGGAATTATGGATTATTACCAAGTGATGTAGATTTACTACCAAAAGTAGGTAAGCATACAGTTTTAGTTGGAAGTATTTTAACAATAGTAGGATTTGTGGGAATTATATTCCCACTCTTTACAACTTTAGCTACTATTTCATTTATAGCATGGATGATGTTATTTGGTGGAATTGTTGCTGGATTTTTAACACTTAAAACAAATGCAAAAGATTGGCTTGGGTGGTTAAAAACTTTTTTACTAATAGCAACAGGTTTATTGATATTAGTAGATCCTTTTACAGGTGTACAAGCATTAGGACTTTTACTAGTTATCTACTTTTTAACAGATGCTTTTGCAAGTTTTGCACTTGGAAGCAACATGAAACCTAGTACTGGCTGGTGGGTTTGGTTTTTAAATGGTGTTTTCTCTGTTATACTTGCTATAATATTTTTAACATCTTGGAACTCTTTTGCAAAGGAGGCTTGGCTTATAGGGATATTTGTAGCTATTAGTTTACTTATGGATGGGTTAACACTTCTTTTTGTAGGTAAAAAGATACAAAATTTGGAAAAAGATTGATTTTTATATAGAAAAGTTTTTACATCTTTTTTTTAACCCTATTTATACTATTATAAAAGAAAAAAAATAGGTCGAGATTTATGAGTAAAAACACTAAATTTATATTTGTTACAGGTGGGGTTTTAAGCTCACTTGGTAAAGGTATCGCATCTGCTAGTATAGCTACGATTTTAAAACACTCTGGAAAAGAAGTAAGTATGCTAAAGATTGATCCATACTTAAATGTAGATCCAGGAACTATGAGTCCGTTAGAGCATGGAGAGGTTTTTGTAACTGATGATGGTGCAGAGACTGATTTAGATATCGGACATTATGAGAGATTTTTAAACATAAGTTTAGGAAAGCAGAACAACTTTACAACAGGGCAAGTTTACTCATCTGTTATCGAAAAAGAAAGAAGAGGGGATTACTTAGGTAAAACTATACAAGTTATCCCCCATGTAACAAATGAGATAAAAGAGAGAATCATCAAAGCTGGAGAAGGCAAAGATATACTTATAGTAGAAGTTGGTGGAACTGTTGGAGATATAGAGAGTTTGCCATTTTTAGAAGCTATAAGAGAACTTAGAGGTGTACTAGGTAGAGAAAACACTATGTATATACACTTAACTCTTGTGCCTTTTCTAAAAGCAGCAGGTGAACTTAAAACTAAACCTACTCAACACTCAGTTCAAGAGCTTAGACGGATAGGTATATCTCCTCAACTCTTAATTTGTCGTTCAGAAGTTGCTTTGTCAAAAGATTTAAAACTAAAACTGGCATCTTCATGTGGAGTTGAGGATAATGCAGTGATAGAAGCTCTTGATGCTCCTAGTATCTATAAAGTTCCTCTAAACTTTTTAAAGCAAGATATCTTAACTCCTATTTGTAATCATCTAAAAATAGAAAAATTAGAACCAAAGATGGATGAGTGGAATAACTTGGTTAAAAATGTAGTTGACCCATCAAATGAAGTAACTATAGGTTTTGTAGGAAAGTATTTAGATTTAAAAGAATCTTATAAATCACTAACCGAAGCATTTATACATTCAGGAGCTCACCTTGATACAAAGATAAATCTAAAATGGATTGATAGTGAAAAGTTAGAAAATATGCCTTGTGAAAAAACTTTTTGTG
The DNA here is from genome assembly GCA_027038335.1 of Campylobacterales bacterium. Lineage (GTDB taxonomy): Bacteria > Campylobacterota > Campylobacteria > Campylobacterales > JALSKU01 > JALSKU01. Next base: position 12,444 of record JALVWI010000071.1, read on the forward strand.
ATGTAGATGGTATCTTAGTTGCAGGTGGTTTTGGTCATCGTGGAGTTGAAGGCAAGATAGAGGCTATCAAGTATGCAAGAGAAAATAAAATACCATTTTTAGGAATCTGCCTTGGAATGCAACTTAGTTTGATAGAGTTTGCAAAAAATGTTTTAGGTAAAAGTGAAGCTAACTCAGTTGAGTTTGATGCTAATACAAAAGAGCCTATAGTTTACCTAATAGATGAGTTTATGGATGCAAGTGGACAAAAACAACTTCGTACTCATAAAAGCCCACTTGGTGGAACTATGAGACTTGGAGCTTATGAGTGTGATACAAAGAAAAACTCACTTTTACAAAAGGTCTATGGTGGAGATAAAAAGATAGTAGAGAGACATAGACATAGATATGAAGCAAATCCAGCATATAGAGAAGAGTTTGAAAAAAATGGTTTGATTATTAGTGGAGAGAGTGATGGGCTTATAGAGGTAGTTGAGCTTAAAGATCATCCTTGGTTTTTAGCAGTACAGTTTCATCCTGAGTTTACTTCAAGACTTAAAAAACCAAATCCAGCTATATTTAGTTTTGTAAATGCAAGTATAAAACATAAAAATGTATAAAAGGATTGGAAAAGAAGAGATAAGAGAGATTTTATCAAAAAGATTTGAATCTGATAGATGCAAAAAACTCTCAGATATACCCTCTCCATCTCTTTTTAAAGATATGAAAAAAGCAACTACTCGGATAGTAGAGGCTATATCTAAAAAACAAAAAATAGTGATTGTTGGGGATTATGATGCTGATGGTGTTATCTCTAGTGTCATTTTAAGTGAGTTTTTTGATGACAACCATATAGATTATGAACTTGTTATACCAAATAGATTTAGAGATGGTTATGGTGTAAGTGCTGATATAGTAAGAAGAGTAGAAGCAGATCTTATCATAACAGTTGACAATGGCATATCAGCAGTGGAAGCAGGAGAAGCTTGTAAAGAAAAAGATATAGAGCTTATCATAACTGACCATCATGCTATCCCTGATAATGTTCCTAATGCTTATGCTGTGATAAATCCAAAACAAAAAGATTGTAATTTTCCAAACCCAGAAATATGTGGTGCTCAAGTAGCTTGGTATTTGGTAGCATCACTTAAAGAGGAGCTTGGACTAGAGTATAGTCTTGGTAAGTTTTTAGATATTTTAGCCATAGCCATAGTCGCTGATATGATGCCACTAAATGATATAAATAGAACTATGGTAAAGAGTGGATTAAAAAATATAAACTCTTCAAATAGAGCCTTTTTTCAAGCAGTGAAAGATTTTTATAGAAAAGATAGTTTTTCAAGTGAAGATATATCATATCTTTTAGCTCCACTTATAAACTCTGCTGGAAGACTTGAAGATGCTTCACTGGCTAGTTCACTTATAAAAGAGAAAGATTTAAATGAAGCATACTTAAAATTAGAATATATAGCCTCACTAAACAATGAAAGAAAAGAGATAGAATCAGAACTTTTTAACAAAGCTATAAAGACCGTAGAAAAAGATCAAAAGATAGTTATAGTTTGGGGAGAAGATTGGCATGAAGGAGTTATAGGGATAGTTGCAGCAAGGCTATGTAAAAAGTTTAAAGTTCCCTCAATCGTTTTTTCTATAACTGATGGAGTTGCTAAGGGTAGTGCTAGAAGTGTTGGTGAGATAGATATCTTGAAGCATATCACTAAGTGTTCATCTCTACTTTTAGGTTTT
>JALVWI010000072.1 GCA_027038335.1 Campylobacterales bacterium
ACTTCTCTTTTAAAATCTATATCTTCGATAGCAACAATATCAGCCGTTTTATATAAACTTTTTGGCTCTCTATATGCTCCGCTAGGTAAACAAAAGGGGTTGGTAGGCTCACTTGAAGGTTTTAAAAGAATGTCAAATTTTTTGATATTATGTTTATGAAAAGCATCATCTAAAAATACTGCTTTTACTCCTTTTCTTTTTGCATACTCTATGGCTTGAGTTCTATCTTTTGAAACAAGCACTAAACAATTTGGCAAATTTTTTGCGTAAAGTAAGGCTTCGTCTCCACAAATTTGTACCGGAGTATCACTTTTTACTTCGAGCAAATCTCTACTCTTTCTTTTATATCCTCTTAGAATTACTGCTATATTTTTTTTATCTTTTAATAAAGCTAAAGTAAAAGGCGTTTTGCCATTGCCGCCTACAGTTAAGTTTCCTATGGATATGATAGGCAAAGCGAAATCTTTTGTGGTTGAAAAAGCTCTTTTTGTGATAACAATTACACAGTAAAATGCTGTAAAAGGTAAAAGTAGATATGAGAGAAGTTTTTGTGAAAGTTTTTTTGGATAGAAGAGATACTCCTCTATCCAAAAAAAGATTTGTGTCATACGATCACACTCTAGTTTTTGCTATATCTTTTACTGCCTCACATATTCTCATTACTTCGCTATCACTAAGACTAGGATATATCGGAAGTGAAAGTATTTGCTGATAATTCGTAAGTGCTGTAGGAAAGTCATTGATCCTTAAGTTATACTTGCTTTTATAGTAGCTTAAAAGATGAAGCGGTATGTAGTTTAGTCCTGTTCGTATGCCTTTCAAAGCCAATTCTCTAGCAAATGAATCTCTGTTTTTGTCAACTTTTATGATATATCTTGTGTAGATATGATCTCTTTTTTTGATAGGAGTAGATATGTGGGCAGTGCCTTCAAGCTCTTTATCATATATAGAGGCTATCTGCTTTCTTCTTTTGATAAATGAATCATTTTTCTTAAGCTGTGCTATACAAAATGCTGCATCAAGTTGTGAAAGATCATATTTTACTCCAATATCAACAACATCATAAACATAGTCAAGATCTCCATACTTTTCCCATCCTTCGCTAACGATTGCATGATTTCTTAGAAGTCTTGCTCTCTTATCAAGTTCTTCATTGGCTGTTGTTATAAGTCCTGCGTTTATTATATTGTTTACACTATGTGGACTAAAGCTAAATGTTGAAAGAGTAGTTTTTGGCAAAGAGCCTATCATTTTACCGTTGTATTTTGCACCCATAGCATTTGAGGCATCTTCTATGACTAGTACTCCATGCTTTTGAGCAACATCATATATCTCATCCATTGGAGCAGGTTGTCCTGCAACATGTGTTACAAAAACAGCTTTTAGTTTTTTATGTTTTGATTTTGTTAGTACAACATCAAGTTTTTCTGGATCTATGTTGAAGTCATCTTTATCAATATCTACAAATATAGGCTCCGCATCAAAGTGTCTGATTACTTCCGCAACCGCTGGAAAGGCATTGACTGAGCATACTATCTTGTCGCCTCTTTTAAGCTCTATACTCATCATAGATAGATGCATTGCCGCTGTTCCGCTTGAAGTTGATATAGAAAATGAGCTATCTACATAGCTTGAAAAATTATCTTCAAGAACTTTTGTCTTATTTATTTCGGTTTGGCTTAATACATCTTTTATCTGTTTAAGTTCATTCTCATCAATGGATGGTTTAAAAAACGGTATCTCTTGCATACTTTATCCTTAATATTACATTTTTACATCTCTTGGATATAAAAAGTCATGCCCTATGCTTCTTTGACTAACTTTTGCTATCACAGGAGGTTTTCTTTTAAATTGATTTTGATAAATTTTATTTATCACCAAATCACACAATCTCTCTTCAAATCCCATATCTAAAAGTTCATCTTTGCTTAGTCTTTCATCTACATATTTTTCTAAAACTTTGTCAATTTGTTCATAAGTGTATCCTAGGTCATCTTCATCTTTTTGGTTTTCCCATAGATCAGCAGAAGGAGGTTTTGATATGATACTTTTAGGTACTCCTAAATACTCAGCAAATTTAAAAATATCACTTTTATAAATATCTCCTATAGGGTTTATGGCACTTGCCAAATCACCAAAAAGTGTTCCATATCCTAAAAGGAGTTCACTTTTATTGCTCGTGCCGATAACAAGAGCATTTTCTCTAGCTGATATGTCATATAAAGTTGCCATTCTAAGTCTAGCACTAAGATTGCCTATTCTTAAATTATTCATACCTCCATTTATATATGCTTTAAGCATAGGCTCTATGGAAACTATCTCATATCTAAGATCAAACTTTTCACATAACTCTTTAGCATCAGTTATACTCTCTTTGCTTGAAAATTGTGAAGGCATCATTACACAAAGTAAACTTTTGTCAAAAGCCTTTTTTGCCAAAACCGCAACCACGGCAGAGTCAATACCTCCGCTAAGTCCTACTATGGCATTTGTAAGGGAAGTTTTATATACTTCATCTTTTAAAAAATTTACTAAAAATTTTTCAAGCAACTCAAATCGTCTTTGCAAATTGATACCTTCTTGTCTTTTATCTCATTCTACTAAAATTTTACTTAATGAGAACTTTTAGATATAATACTTCTCCTTAAGAATTATAAATAAATAAAGTAAACAAAGGTTAAATATGGATATAAAATATAGAGCTTTTGGCACATATCAGACAAATTGTTATATTGTAAGTATAAACGGAAAAGAACTCATTATTGATCCGGGAGTTGGAGCAACAAAGTGGGTAAAAAAAAATGTAACAAATCCTGTTGCTTTGCTTAATACTCATGGACATTTTGATCATATATGGAGTGATTGTGAGCTAAAAAAAGAGTTAAACATCCCCATATATATACCTAAAAATGATGTTTTTATGCTTGAAGAGGATGTTTTCAATCAGTCCCAACCGACTTGTAAAGCCAATATTTTAGTTGACGGTGATGAAGAGTTTAATATAGATGGTATAAAAGTAAAGTATATATTTTTTCCCGGACATACACCCGGATGTTCAGTCATAGAGATAGAAGATAGTTGGTTTAGTGGTGATTTTATATTTGAAAACTCTATCGGTAGGGTTGATTTTCCATACTCAAACCCCAAAGAGATGAAAAAAAGTTTAGAAAAATTTTTAGAGATAAAATATGATAAAAAAGTCTATACCGGTCATGGCAATCCCACAACCATAAAAAAAGAACAAAAAAATGTCCCTTATTGGTTTGATTGTTTATAATCTTTTTTATTTTTGCTTTTTCTAACTTTTTTAAGTTTTAGTTTTAAGACATGTTCTGGGAGTATAACCGCATCAAATCTACCTTCGAAAACTTTTATATCGTTTATACTGCCGACTACATCTATTTCTCTTTTTCTTGCATCTTCAAA
>JALVWI010000073.1 GCA_027038335.1 Campylobacterales bacterium
CTATAATCATTTTTAAAAAAGAGAGTCATATATGGCTCAAAAAGATCTCCCTCTATCGCTTTTACTATCCTTTTTTTATAACTTATCACATCATCTATAGAAGTTATCGGGGGAACTAGATTTGGCATTATAATAGCTCCTGCAAAATATCTTGAGCTACATCTTGCAATACTATTTAGCATATCCCCGTCTCTTAAATGCAAATGCATATCAAGTGGGGAATTTAATACTATTTTCATAATGTCTCCTGAGCATTTTTTATAAGTCTTTGCACACTTTGTTGATATTTTTGTAAACTTTTCTCATCAGTTGCTTCATATCTTGTTACTAAAACCGGTGTAGTATTTGATGCCCTTACAAGTGCCCAACCGTTTTCAAAGTTTATCCTTACACCGTCTATATCTATCACCTTTTTTACTTTCGGCAGGTATGATGGTCTTTTGGCAAGTATCTCTTTTATCCACTTCATCAATTCAAACTTTTTATCTTCGCTAACGGGTACTTTTATCTCTTCAGTTGAGTAAGTTTTGGGCAATTTATCTATCTCACTATCTAAGTCAAAACCTTTTTGTATAAGCTCCAGTACTCTTAAAGTTGCATACAAGGCATCATCATATCCAAAGTATCTATCAGCAAAAAAGATATGTCCGCTCACTTCTGCGGCTAAGTCGGCATGAAGCTCTTTTATCTTTACTTTTAGATTGCTATGGCCAGTTTTATACATTACAGCCTTACCGCCCATCTTATTTATCTCATCATACATCACTTTTGAACATTTTACTTCACCTATGACTGTAGGTTTTTTCATCTCTTTTGCAAAAAGTATCGCTAAAATATCACCTTTTATGTTATATTTTTTTGTTAGTACGGCTATCCTATCAGCATCCCCATCATAAGCAAAGCCTATATCATACCCTTTTTGCAACTCCTCTTTTATATCTTTTAAATTCTCTTCTATAGTAGGATCTGGGTGATGGTTTGGAAAGTTACCGTCAGGTTCAAGATATAGTCCTTTATAATTAAGTTTTAAATCATCAAATATATCTTTTATAACTACTCCCGCTACTCCGTTACCACCGTCTAAAACTACCTTGGTTTTAAGCCCCTTTAAAAAAGAGAACTCTTTTACTAAATAGTCAATATATTTTTTCTTTGCTGCTATTTTTAAACAAGTTGTATTATCTTCTATATCTACATCTTGCATTTGAAGAAATTTATCTCTTAGAGCATATATATCATTTCCAAAAAAAGGTTTTTTATCTATAGTTATTTTAAATCCATTATACTCTTTTGGGTTGTGAGAGCCTGTTATCATTACCGAACCCGCGGGTATAATTGCATTAAAATCCACATAATTAGCAAAGTAACAAACAGGGGTAGGAACAAGCCCCATATCAAGTACTTTTATACCGGCTTTTATAAAACCGCTTGCCAAATAATCTCTCAAAATAGGAGAATGAGTTCTAGCATCATATCCTATGGCGACATAATCACCTTTTCTTTTTATTTCCAAACCCAAAAGATACCCTATAAGCTTTACACTCTTTTCATTTAACTCTTTTTCAAATATCCCTCTTATGTCATACTCTCTAAAGATATTGGTCATTTTTTCTCCAATAAAATAAATCATTATGATTATATCATTTTTTTATTTAAAGAGAGAATTTACTACAAAAAGTCTCTTTGCTTACCCTAGCTTTTACTCCTACTCTACTCATTTTAACTGCTCTTAAACTTACTTTAGATAGAATTACTTTCCTAATTTTGAGCGGTCGCATAGCTCAGTCGGTAGAGCACTACCTCGACAAGGTAGTGGTCACAGGTTCAAGTCCTGTTGCGACCACCATTAAATTTATATAAAATTGAGGTATTTTTTGGAAGAATTTATAGCTATAAAAGTTGATGACGATATCATAGATACACAAACCGCAAAAGAGAAACAAATCAATACTGAAAAATTTTCAAAAATATATCTTGATAATTCTAAAGATTCTTTGGAAATATTAAGACACTCTACCGCTCATCTTATGGCTCAAGCTATAAAAAGTCTTTATCCGGAAGCTAAGTTTTTTGTAGGTCCGGTTATAGAGGACGGGTTTTATTATGATTTTAGGGTAGATAAAAGTTTAGGTGAAAGTGATCTAAAAGAGATCGAAAAAAAGATGAAAGAGCTTGTTAAAAAAAGATATGACATAACCAAATATACCATCACAAAACAAGAGGCTCTTGAAAAATTCAAAAATGATGACCTAAAACTTGAAGTACTTAAAAGAATACCCAAAGATGCAGAGATAGGTATATATAAGCAAGGAGATTTTGAAGATCTTTGTCGTGGTCCTCACTTGCCAAATACCAAATATATCAAATTTTTTAAGCTTACAAGAATTGCCGGAGCATACCTAGGCGGTGATGAAACAAGAGAGATGCTAACTCGTATATATGGAACTGCATTTGCTACAAAAGAGAGTTTAAAAGATTATTTAACTATGATCGAAGAAGCCAAAAAAAGAGATCATAGAAAACTTGGAAAAGAGTTAAAGCTTTTTACTTTTGATGAAGATATAGGAGCCGGTTTACCGCTTTGGCTTCCAAACGGTGCAAGACTTAGAAGTAAGTTAGAGCATCTTCTTTATAAATCCCACAGAAAAAGAGGATATGAACCCGTTAGAGGTCCAGAAATCCTAAAAAGCAAAGCTTGGAAGATAAGCGGTCATTATGATAACTACGGTGAAAATATGTACTTCACTCAAATAAATGAAGGTAATGAAAACGATCCAAAACATACTGAATATGGCATAAAACCTATGAATTGTGTAGGACATATCAAGATATATCAAAGTGAGCTTAGAAGTTACCGAGATCTTCCTCTTAAGTTTTTTGAATACGGCGTAGTTCATAGACATGAGATGAGCGGAGTTTTGCACGGACTTTTTAGAGTTAGAGAATTTACCCAAGATGATGCCCATATATTTTGTACACCTGAGCAGATAAAAGAGAATGTTTTAGAAGTTTTAAGTTTTGTTGATGATATTATGAAAAGCTTTGATTTTAAGTATGAGATGGAGATTTCTACAAAACCCCAAAAAGCTATAGGTGAAGATGAGATATGGGAAAAAGCCACAAAAGGCTTGATGGATGCACTAGATGAAAACGGTATAAGTTACGGCATCGATGAGGGTGGTGGAGCATTTTATGGACCAAAGATAGATATAAAGATAACAGATGCTCTGAAAAGAAAATGGCAATGCGGTACAATACAAGTGGATTTCAATCTTCCTGAGAGATTTGAGCTTGAATACACAGATAGCAATAATGAAAAAGCTAGACCTGTTATGTTACACAGAGCAATTCTTGGCTCATTTGAGAGGTTTATAGGTATTTTGACCGAACATTGTGCAGGTGAATTTCCATTTTTTATAGC
>JALVWI010000074.1 GCA_027038335.1 Campylobacterales bacterium
TCCATTCAAAGATTTGGAAAAACTCATGAAGAAGCTCTAAAAATTGCTAAAACGATAGAGGATATTTTTATAGATGAAAAAGAGCTCGTTTTATACCCGCTCTCTACAAAAGAGATTTTAAAAAATGAGATAAAAAATATATATGAAAAAAACCCTTACGCTATGCTTTCACCCTCTTCTATAGCTCTACGAACAAAATGGGCTAGTTACTCTTTCATAGAAGATACTTTAAAAGAGTTTGTGAAAAACGGTTTTTTAGAAATCGTAAATAATATTTATAAAAGAGTTGATATAGGAGATATTGACTTTGAAAAAGAGTTAAGCTTAAGAGTTTTGCAAATCCTTGAAAATGAAGGTTTTACCCCGACTGCTCCATACAATCTTTATGACAGACTCGATATAGATAGAAAACTGGGTGATAAAACTCTAAAAAAATTAACTTCAAGTAAAAAGGTAGTGCGAATCGCCCACAATCTTTTCATAACTTCATCTAACCTCTCTAAGATAGTTGCTTTACAAAAAGAGATCATAAAAAATGAGGGTTATATAGATATAAAAAACTTTAAAGAAAAGTTAAATCTCAGTAGAAAATATCTCATAGGATACCTTGAATATCTTGATAAATTTGACGATATAAAAAGAGAAGAAAACAAAAGAGTATTTACCGCTTAACCCATAAAAGAGTTAAGCGGTAAAGTATCATTAGCAAGAAGGAACGTTACCGCTGTCACTTGCAAAGTTATAGAAAAAGTCATAGTAATTTTTCAAATATCTTTTTTTCAAATCTTTATCTTTAACTTTTGGACAAAACTTTTTGATCTCAGCTTTTAATTTACCTGCATCTTCTATAGCTTTCCACTCTGCTTGAGTGTGTTTTTTTGACATAACCGCACCGTTAAAACCGCAAGCTCTTTTCAATTTCTTTAGATAAAGCTTTTGACCTTTAGCTGAATCAGCGAAAGCTGAAGTACTTAAAAAACTCAAACCCAATACTGCTATAAAAATAGCTCCTAACAATTTCTTCATATATACTCCTTTAAAATTTTAATTATTATAACATATTTTTTGTGTAAAAATCGTGAAATCAGTGTTCTCTTATCTTAGAAACTGAAAATAATTTCTCAATGATTACATAAACCGCCAAAATCACTCCAAAAGAACCGATAACTACCAAAACTTCTGACATCTCAGGAGGATAGTAGTAATAATCTTTTATCTTTGCATACTGATCATACATTTCAAAACCGGTGCCAAATCTATCACTCATAGGAAATGCATTACCCGCATAAACAAATATATATCTTCCTATATAAGTACCTATGATCATAAAAATAGATGCTATAACAGTCAAAGCATTTTTACTCTCTCTTAACATTAACAGATATGGAATAGTCATAGCTAACAGGATATAACCACCGAAAAATGCATATTTAAATGGTCCAAAAAGTATCAAAAATGCCCACTCTTTATCTATGGAAAGATAAGCAACTGCTTCATAAACAGCCAAAAGTGTTATAGTTATCAATCCCATCTTTCTAAGTACCTCTATAAGAGTATGATACTCTTTTCCTAAACTTTTTCTATATGTTAAAAAGCTATATACACCCATAATTCCTACAGCTGCTACAAATGCTGAAACTATAAAATAAAGAGTAAGTACAGGATATGTTGTCCACAAATGTCTTGCTTTATTCATACTAAATAAATTTGCTTGGATATAGTACTCAGCTATATCAATAAGTACTGATAGTATAAGTATCATAAAAGAAATCTTCTTCGCCCATCCTTCGTTTTTGGTAAGAAGTAGATATATCTCAAATATAACAAAGGGGATATAAATACTATATAAAGGAACCATTTGCCACATTCCTGCTCCAAAATTTGGAGTTATAAACATCCAAGGCATATGCAGAGTGTTAAGATCTATCATGATAGTAAATAAACCGCCTATGATCATGGCAAGTCCCAAAGACATAAAACCGGCTGCAGTCTCTTTTATGATTTTAAGATTGAGTATCTCATCCAAAGCTACCAAAAAAATAACACCGCTTCCTGTATATATCATATACATATAATTTACGATATACAAACTCCAAGGAGCTTCTCTTTTTACTTCACCGCCTTCACCGTACAAAGCATCTTTAACATGCTCTACGAGTTGGTGATTGCCCGGATGTAAGCCGGCATCATGAGCCACAACAGCACCATTGAAAAAATATCTTAAGTGCATTACTTCATATACTCCGTATATACCGATAGCAAGAAAGATATAAGCCAGTATCATAGTTTTATTGAACAAAAGCTCTTTTATGGAGACTTTATTTATCTCAACTCCGGCAATTACGATTTTTTCCATTGCTTACTCCTTTTTGCTTTTGCTGCTTCTATGACAGGTTTAAAATCATCCCAAGTATGCAGTCTTGTTTTATGACCTATGGATATATCTGCGTACTTTTCATCATCAGGTACCAAATAAAAAAGTTTTGGCACTGTCCCTTCATTCTCTTTTAGAACAAAGAATTTTCTCTTTTTAAGAAGTTGTACCAATTCACCTTTTTCATCATCCAAATCACCAAAAAGCCTTACTTTTGTTGGGCATGTAGCTTGACAAGCCGTCGTATCATAACCTTTTGATATTCTAGTATCATAGCAAAATGTACACTTATCGACTGCAAGTTTTTCATCATCAACAAATCTTGCATCATAAGGACAAGCTTCCATACAACCTTTACAAAGTATGCACTTTTTAGGATCAACAAATACCAATCCACCATCAACAAAGTGACTAGCTCCAGTAGGGCAAACATCCACGCAGGGTGCATCAAGACAGTGGTTGCATTGGCTCGGATAAAAGTTTACATATAACCTATCTAGTATCATTTGTTCAGTCTGCCCCACCCAGATACGCTGTTTATCAGCTCCTAGTTGGACATTATTTTGCTCTTTACAAGCTACTTCACAGGCTTTGCAGTTTATACAGTTTTGATAATCAAACGCTATCGCATAATTCATTTTACACCTTCCTTACTTCTACATCAGTTTCATGCATAACGGCAGCACCATATACAGGTTCTATCTTATCTTCTATGATCATTGCATCATTTGCACCATGACCGTATGCTATCTCCATCTCTTTACTCATTCCGCCAAATCCGTGAAGTAGAAATATTTGATTTTTAGCTATCCTGTAAGTTGGATAAGCTTTTATCTTTATCTTTCCTATGCTACTTTTAACTTCAACAAAATCACCAAATTTTATACCCTTTTCTTTGGCAATATCTTTATTTATCCAAACATAATTGGTAGGTATCAAATCTCTTAGCATCATATTGTTTGTAGTACCGCTTTGGGTAAATTGGGCATGTCTTCCTGTAACTAGTCTAAATTTACCCTCCGGAACTTTAAAGTTCC
>JALVWI010000075.1 GCA_027038335.1 Campylobacterales bacterium
GGGTGTGACATAGTGCGGGTTGCTGTGCCGGATTATGAAGATGCTTATGCTTTAGAAGAGATAAAAAAAAGAAGTTCACTTCCTTTGGTAGCCGATATCCATTTTAATTATCGCTTTGCTTTGATAGCTGCTAAAAGTGTGGATTGTATCAGGATAAATCCGGGCAATATAGGAGATAAGCAAAGGGTAAAAGAGGTAGTAAAAGCTTGTAATGAGAGAAATATACCTATCCGAATAGGGGTAAATTCAGGCTCTTTAGAAGAGCAGTTTGAAAACAGATACGGTCAAAGTGCTAAAGGTATGGTTGAATCAGCACTTTACAATATAAAATATCTTGAAGATTTAGGTTTTTTAAATTTTAAAGTTTCACTAAAAGCTAGTGACGTAACTAGAACTGTTGAAGCTTACAGGATGCTTAGACCCTTGGTAGAGTGTCCTTTTCATTTAGGAGTTACGGAAGCGGGTACGCTTTTTCACTCTACCGTTAAGTCTTCCATCGCTCTTGGAACGCTATTGTTAGAGGGTATAGGTGATACTATGAGAGTATCCATAACGGGAGAACTTGAAAAAGAGGTGGAAGTTGCAAGAGCTATACTAAAAGATAGCGGAGTGGTAAAACAAGGTCTCAATATCATCTCATGTCCGACTTGCGGCAGGATAGAAGCAAACCTTGTAAAAGCTGTTGAAGAAGTTGAAAAAAGGCTAGAGCATATAACCGCACCTTTAAATGTGTCTGTGATGGGGTGTGCTGTAAATGCCCTAGGAGAAGCAAAAAGTGCAGATGTTGCCATAGCTTATGGAAAAGGAAGCGGTCTTATCATAAAAAAAGGTGAAATCATAGCAAAACTGAGTGAGAGTGAATTGGTCGATAGATTTGTCAAAGAGGTTGAGATAGCTGCAAAAGAGGCAGAAGAAGATGCTTGATACGCTAAATAGTGTCAATCTTGAAAAAGCGGTTTTAAGCTCTATCGTTTTTGATCCTACCACTTTTGAGGCAGTAGCGGAGAGACTAAAGCCCAAAGATTTTTATCTGCCGTTTCATAGATACCTTTTTGAAGCTATGATAGAGTGTGAAAGAGAAGAAAAACCCATAGATGAAGAGTTTTTGAAGAAAAAACTCCATCAAAAAAATGCCTTTGATGAAGAGGCTTTTTTAGAGATACTCTCAGCCAATCCCCTCTCAAATACTTCAGCATATATCGAAGAGATAAAAGATAAAGCTATAAAAAGAGAATTGGTATCTCTCACAAGTGATATAAAAGAGGTAGCAATCGAGAAAGATTTGCCTTCGTCTGATGTGGTTGATCTGGTTCAACAAAAGCTATATAAGATTACCGAAGAGGCAAATAGTAGTGATTTTAGGGATTCGCCTGAGATAGTAGAATCAACTCTTAAACATATAGAAGAGATGAAAAAAAGAGGTAACCTTGGAGTTGTAGGAGTAGATACCGGCTTTAGAAAGTTAAATGAACTAACAACCGGTTTTGGAGAGGGAGATCTTGTTATCATAGCTGCTAGACCTGCTATGGGAAAGACCAGTTTTGCACTAAATTTAGCTGAAAAAGCTATCAAAGATAAGCTAGGAGTTGCTATATTTTCTCTTGAAATGCCGGCAGAACAGTTGATGTTAAGGATGCTTAGCTCTATTACTTCCATACCTTTGCAAAAATTAAAAATAGGCGATCTAAATGATGATGAATTTTCAAGGCTCTCAAGTGCTATGGATGAAATGAGCAATTCTAAACTTTTTGTAGATGATAACGGTTTGGTTGATATTCATCATGTAAGAAGTAAGCTTAGAAAATTAAAAACAAATCACCCGGAAATTTCACTTGCTATCATAGACTATCTACAACTTATGAGCGGAACAGGCGGTAAAGATAGACATTTGGAAGTTTCTGAGATAAGTAGAGGTTTAAAACTTTTGGCAAGAGAGTTAAATATCCCTATCATTGCCCTTTCTCAGCTAAATAGAAGCTTAGAGAGCAGAAGCGATAAAAGACCGATGTTAAGTGATCTAAGAGAAAGTGGGGCGATAGAACAAGATGCGGACTTGATACTTTTCGTTTATAGAGATGATGTGTATCGCATGAGAGAAGAGAAAGAAAAAGAGATGAAAGCAAGAAATGAAGGCAAAGAGTATAAAAGTAACTTTTTTGCAAAACCCGAAGAGGATGCAGAGATCATCATAGGAAAAAACAGAAATGGTCCTGTGGGTGTTGCTGATCTTGTTTTTCAAAAAAGTTGCACGAGATTTGCTGAAAAAGGTTCTATTCCGGTAGAGATAGTATATGAAGATATAAAAGAGACAAAGATAGAGATGCATTCAGGGCTATAGTTTGGAAAAACTGGAGTTAGATAGAAAGCATTTTTTTATCCTAACTCTATCTTTGTTAGCTATTTTTAGTATTCATTTATTTTTTAAATATCAAAATTATAAAAGTTTTATCTCTTTAAAATATCAGCCTGTAACCGCAGAAGTTTTAAGTATATATCCAAAAATTACAAAAACAAATAAAAAATACACTATCATAAAATTAAAAACTTCCAATGGTATAAAATTTTTTGCAATCAGTTGGCAAAAAAGAGTTTATTTGAAACAAACTAGTTTTATACAGTGTAAAGTAGATACTAGAAAAGTATCATTTTATAGATATTTAAAAGGCTTTTTTGCTACCGTTTATGCTATAAAGATTTTAAACAATAAATCAAACTCAAAAAAGAGAAAAATATCAAGTTATATTACTTCTCAGCATAAAAATATAAAAATGAAAGAGATATTTTCTGCACTTTTTTTAGCAACCAAGATAGATAGAGATATAAGAAAAAAGATACAACTTTTTGGTATTTCGCATTTGGTAGCTATCAGCGGATTTCATTTGGGGGTACTTTCGTTTTTGATATATTTGGTTTTAACCCCTTTTTATAAGTTTTTTCAAGATAAATTTTTTCCATACAGAAATGCAAAACTAGATATTATGGCAGTAAGTACGGTTTTATTGTTTGGATATATTTATTTAGTAGGTTTTATCCCCTCTTTGAGCAGAGCTTTTGTGATGTTGATAATAGGATATATTTTTTATATCAGGCACATAAAAGTCTTATCTTTTGAAACACTTTTTTTAACTGTTTTGTTGTTATTGGCATTTTATCCTAGTTTTATTTTTAGTATCTCTTTTTGGTTTTCCGTTGCCGGCGTATTTTATATATTTTTATTTTTACACTATTTTAGAGAGTTTAAGCCATGGGTAATTTTTATACTCATAAATTTTTGGGTTTTTATTTTAATGCAACCTATAGTCCACTATATTTTTCCGACATTTGCCTTTTCGCAGTTGCTTTCTCCTATACTATCAATGCTTTTTATCGTTTTCTATCCGCTAGAACTATTTTTACAT
>JALVWI010000076.1 GCA_027038335.1 Campylobacterales bacterium
AGCCCTAAGCTTTCAAAAGTGATACGGTATATAAAGAGCTAAATCTTGCCAAAACCACATAAGTGTCGCGGTAAAAAGCATGATAAGTACAAACGGCCATACACCTTTTACTATATCAGTTAGTTTAGCATTTGATATAGCTTGAATGATAAAGAGATTCATCCCGACCGGCGGTGTGATAAGTGCAGTTTCTATAAGTATCACAAAAAATAGACCAAACCAAATAGGATCTATCATCTTGTTTGTAATAGCAGGAAATAGTACCGGTACCATTATAAGTAGCATTGAGAGTGATTCTAGGAAAAACCCCATGAAAAGAAGCACTAAACCAATGGCAAAGATAAAGATAGTAGGATTGGTTATGTTTTGTACTAAAAGTTCAGAGATATTTTGAGGTATCATATAAAGTGTAATAGCATAAGAAAATACTTTTGCTCCAGCAATGATGATAAATATCATGATAGTTGTTTTGGCTGAGTCGTAAACTGCCTCTTTTAGCTTTGTAAAATTCATTCTACCCATCAAAAATGTTACTATCATAGAAAGTACAAATCCAACTCCAGCACTTTCGGAGGGTGTAGCTATGCCCATATAGATAGAACCTATAACTGAAGCTGCTATAAAGATAGTAGGAAGTGCCATTTTAGTAGCTTCAAGTCTTTCTTTCCAAGAAGCTTTTGGCATAGGATGATACTGTTTGCTTATTTTAGAGTAGAGCATACCGTAAGTTATAAAAAGTACTATCAAGAAAAGACCCGGTCCAATACCTGCTAAAAAAAGTTTAGGTATAGAGCTTTCAGAAACTACTCCATAAATGATAAGAGGGATAGATGGCGGTATCATGATGCCAAGAGTTCCACCTGCTGCTAAAAGTCCATAAACAAAATGTTTTGGATAGCCTCTTTTTGTCATTTCAGGAATTGCAACCGTACCTATGGTTGCTGCTGTTGCCACAGATGAGCCTGAAACTGCAGAAAATATACCGCAAGAGAGTATAGTGGCTACTCCTAAACCCCCGGGCCAGTGACCTATCCAGCTTTGAACTGCTGCAAAGAGATCTTTTCCGACTTTCCCTTTTAGTAATACATTTGACATAAGTAAAAACATAGGAACAGCTAAAAGTTCAAAACTATCCATAGTTCCATAAAGTCTTTGTGGGATTGCATTTAACGGAAGTGGAAAGTATGCCAGTAATGCAGCACCTAAGCCTCCTAAGGCAAATCCGACAGGTACCCTAATGACTAGTAAAATAATTAGTATAAAAAGTATGATAAAAGCACTCACTTAAACGCTCTCTTTGATCATTTCAAGTTCTTCATTTGGATCTATTCCTTTAACCCAAACTTTATATATCTCAACAATAGCTTGCATAAAAAGTATCAAAAAGCCTACCCAGATAGAAGCTTGTGTAAACCATTTTGGAAGTCCAAGAAGTGTATCGGTATGATGACCTTTTAGTGTTGAATCTAGCCAAATATCAAAACCGTATCTAACAGTGATAGCACTAAAGGCTATAATAACAAACAAGGAAAAAGTTTCAACAATTTTTCTTGAAAGTGAATTGTGGTTTTTAAAAGCTATATCTATAACTATCATATCTTTATGTTTGAGTGCATAAGCCAAGCCAATATATGTAGCCCAAATTTGAGAGATCCTTGATACTTCATCTACCCAAATAGTCGGAGAATCAAATATATATCTTGTGGCTACTTCATAAGTTACAATAATTCCTATGAAAAAGAAAAGCCAAGCTGATAATTTACCAAAAAATTCTGAAATATTATCTATAAGTTTTATCATATTATTTATATACAAAGGGGGCATAAAGCCCTCCAAATAGTTTATTTAACTTTTGCCATATCCTCTTTAGCAGCTTTTAAAACCTCATCCGCCATAGGTCCAACTGATTTTTTGTATCTGTTGATAACAGGTCTTGTAGCTTCTACCCATTTTGCTCTTTCTGCCGGAGTTAGTCTTATGACATTCATTTTATGAGTTAAATACTGGGCAATTTTATCTTCATTTGAATATACTTGTTTTCTTAAATGTTTTTCAACAATACTAGCTGCATCCATTATAATCTTTTGGTTTTTTTTGCTTAGTGAGTTAAAAAATTTGTTATTCATAATAGCAACAAATTCTATAACATTATCAAATGATAAAGTCATATTTTTCATAACTTCATAAAGCTTTCTGCTCTTTACAGCTGAAAGACCGGTCATTCCTACATCAACTGCACCTTGCTGATAAGCTAAAAATTGTTTAGATCCAGACATGATGACAGGAACTCCGCCAAGTGCTTCAACTGTCCAACTTAGTATCTTGCCGTAAGTTCTTACTTTTTTGTCTTTCAAATCACTTGGAAGTCTGATAGGTTTTTCATTTGTCAAGTAAACATTATGACCGAATGCTTGCCACCAAAGTACCTTGTCTCCTGTCTCTTTTAGTATAGCTTTATCAAGTATAGCTCTTGTTTTTGAACCGTTTGATACAACCGCACTTAATTGCTTGTCATTTTTAAAGAAAAATGGAAGGCTTACTATATCAACCGCAGGAACAGAACCGGTAAATCTACCCAAAAATGCAGAACCTGCTTCTATAGCACCGCTTCCGACAGCTCCGGGAACTTGCTTGTCTTTGTATAACTGAGCTGAAGGGAAGATGATAACTTTTAGATCTCCGTTTGACTTTTTTTCTACGATTTTTTTAAATTCAAGCCAGTTTTGTCCTAAAGAGTGAGTAATAGGTAACTGTAAGGTTACTCTGATAGTAGTAGTCGCATGAGCAGCCAAACTAAGTCCTGATGCTAACAGTATGCTAAGTGCTATATTTTTTAATTTCATGTATTATATCCTTTGTAATTAATTTTTAAGTAATGAATATTACTATATTGTATATTAAATTAACGCTACATTATTATAACTTTACATAAAAAAGAGTAAAATGTATCAAAAAGTAACAAAATAGTTCTAAATGACACCTTTCTCTTTCAACTTTTCTACCTCTTCTTTGCTAAGATTGAGCATTTTTTCATATATCTCTTCATTGTGTTCGCCAAGTTTTGCTCCAGCCCATTTGATGCGACCGGGAGTTTTGCTAAATTTGGGCATAATGCCCGGCATCTTCAATTTGCCTATATTTTTAACATCAATATCCTCTATCATATTTCTAGCTTTGTAGTGAATGTCATTAAATATATCTTCTATGTTATATATCGGACCCGCAGGTATCTTGTACTCATCAAGTATCTTTAAAACCTCTTTCATAGGCATAGTTTTTGTCCAAGCTTCTATCTGTTTATCAAGATACTCCATCTTTTTGGCTCTTCCGTCATTGTGTGCAAACTCTTCGCAGTC
>JALVWI010000077.1 GCA_027038335.1 Campylobacterales bacterium
TAAATGATGATGAGGCTGTACTTATCTCAAAAGAGATAGCAAAAGAGATAGAGGACAAAGTCCAATATCCCGGTGAAATAAAAGTAAATGTTATAAGGGAAGTAAGAGCTGTCGGGTATGCAAGATAAATACAGATAATTTCTTGTTTGATATATTTATTTTTATTAAAGTATCAATCTGTAAAAATTGACACTTAATTTTTTTTTAGATAGAATAACAACAATTATTTTTTGGAGTTTGTCATGGAAGTTAATGTTGAACAAATGAGGTTGGAGGAACAAAAAAAGAATGTAGTTGTTGCATATCTGTTATGGTGGTTTTTAGGTTTTTTGGGTGCACACCGTTTTTATATAAAAAAAAGTAAAGCTGTAGTTATGCTGACAATAAGTATTTTAAGTGCACTAACAATAGCTTTTTTAGTGGGTTATGTTGGGTTGTTGGTAATGTTTGTATGGTGGATTATGGATGGCATAAGACTTCATAAATGGGTAGAAGAATATAATTTGCAATTGATAGATAATTATGAAAATTCTAAAAAATCAGAACTCACAAATACATCTAAACGATAATTTATAAAAAAGTAGCTAAAAGATAGCTTGACGATGAAGCTTTTTTTAAGCTTTATAACTTGATATACTTTTAAGTTGGCTTTTATGTTTCCTTCAGTTAGCATCTTGTAGTGCAAACCCTCATGTTTTTTTATAATTTTTGGCAAATGTTTGTGAAAAATTTTTAAATGTGAACAAATGGTGCATTTTTGTGTTATTTCAACTTTTGTATCTTCTGTTTGAAGTATGGTGTCTATATCAAAAATATTAGGATTAAAATCAAAAAGTATATTCTCTTCATAACTTCTATAAACAAGTTCTATACCGTTTTTTTGCAATGTCGTAGGTATTTATCATAATACTCTTTTCAAGATCATCACCTGTAAATTTATTATGCAATATGCCATATATTTGATAAGTAACAATTCATTTGTTTTAGATCTCGGAAGTCCGCTCACACCTTTTGGAGCACTGAAGATTTCTATTAACTTGTTCGATTTACTACATTTACATCCATTTTATTTTTACTTATTATATAATTTTTTATAATAGTTTACTTTTTTATATACTTATTTATGGATGAGGTATTTTAAGCTTTGTGTTTAAGAGGTATCCTGTGATAATGATAAATATAAGTATAAGAAATCCATTTTGTATAATTTCAAAATACCACAAAAGATAATAAATCCATAACAATATAGCACCAAGTGGAGTTGGCACTCCTTTAAAGTATTTACTAACTTCTCCTGCATCATTTTGGAGGTTGAAAACTATAAGTCTTCTTATACCGGATATAAAGTAATATATCAAAACAAAACCCGCAATAAGTGAGTAAAAAGAGTTGTTGCCGTCAAATATGGCAAAATATATAAACATAACAGGCACTAAAACAAAACTCAAAGAGTCTGCAAAAGAGTCAAGCTGTACGCCAAACTCGGTTGAAAGATGATATTTTCTTGCAATTTTACCGTCAAATATATCAAAAGCACCACCAAACCATGCAAATAGTGCGGCAAGAAAAAAGTTATGATGAGTGATAAAATAAATAGCTAAAAGTCCAAAAGTTATATTGGCAAATGTAAAGAGGTTTGCCAAATTGAAGTGTGAATTTTTGTCATATAAAAATTTCATAAGTTTACCTTTTTAAAATAATTATCTAGCATATCTTTTTCAAATTCGTCATTATTTTTATATTCATACCCAAAACACTCTTTCCATAAAGAGTGAGGCTCCATGCAGAGATAAAAAAAGACTTTATTGTGCCAGCTTTTAAATGCCTCATAGGAAGTCTTAAACATTTGAACTTTAGTTGATAAAGGATATGAGAGTTTGCCTTCGACATCAACTAAAGGGATTTGGTAAATCTTGCTTTTAAAATCTCTTGCTCTGATTTGCTTTAAAACAGGCTTTATAAAAGTAAGAGTTCCAAATGAAACCATAGCCACTTCATCGGGAGTAAATTTTTCTTGTAAAGTATCATATATCTTTTTATACTCATTGAGATATCCATTGTACTCAACGATAGGATGAAAATGAAAGCCTACTTTGATACCTTTATCGGCTACTTTTCTAGCAGCAGTTATCCTTTTATCCAATTTTGCCGTTAAATGTTCTTCATTTTCTATAATGATAGGGGTATTTAAAGACCAAGTTACTATGATATTTGTGGGCAATTCATTTTCAAGAAAGTATTTGATATTGTCTGATTTGGTTTTAAATTCAAGTATAACATTTTGATGTTTTCTTGCAAATTCCATAACTGCATCAAGCACACCCTCTTTGTTTCCCCACATTAAGGAGTCTGAACTTTGCCCTGTTCCTATATGGTATCTTTTATTTGGATCTAATTTTATATCTTTCAATTTTTGTGCAAAATTTTTATCAAAAATAACTTGATTTTGATTGTAAAAAGATTGAATAGAGCAGTAAGAGCAGTCAAAACCGCAACTCTCTACCGCATCTAAAGTAAAAAGATTACAGCATCTTGTCCTTTCACTAGCTACTGGACACTGCCCAAGTCCTAAGGACTCTTTTTCTATAGTTTTGGTAGTAACTCCTCTTGGATGATACTCCTCTTTGGAGCTAAACTTGCTATAATCATTTGGTCTATTTTTTAACTCTTCATACTTTTGATATAACTCTTTTAAAGCTTTTTTGGAAAATTGCTTCTTATCTCTTGGAGACTCTTTTGGTAATTTTATAAAGTTTACTATGCTTCCCTCATCCCAAATCTCTATATCATTGGCAATCATGATAAGATTTCTTATCTCTTGAAAACTAAGAGGAAATTCAAGAGCAAAGTTTTTGATAAACTCACATTCTTTTTGAGAAAGCTTATAAAAGTTTGTATTTTTTATAGCATTATTAAATTTATTTAGTTGTTTTTGCATAGGGTATTATACTCAAGTAAAACTTAAATTCGTAACTTGTGATTAGTGATTCGTGATTAGTCTAAAACCTAAAACCTTTTCTTATCTATCTTGAAAAGTTGAGGTTCTATTGTTATATCAGTGATTACCGTTCCCTCTTTTTTGTTTATGACATCTTCGATGGTATTTGCTATGCAAATGGGGTCTATAAAGCTACGAGGATCGCTTGTTATACTGAAATGAAGATCATCAAAAAAGGGTGTATTTGTGATGTCGGGATTGATATTGACAACTTTTATACCGCTTTTTCTTGCTTCTGCAAAAAGTGATGAGCCAAAGTGTCTAAGTCCGGCTTTTGTCGCAC
>JALVWI010000078.1 GCA_027038335.1 Campylobacterales bacterium
CTAACCGTAAAAGCTGTAGATGAAAACAATTATAACATAACTACAGGAACAATTGATAATATCAGTAGTGTTATAAACTATAACGAACCCACATCTCATCTAAACATTACATCTCATTTTTATACTCCAAGTGCTTCTGATATACACCAAATGAAAACTGATACCGGTCAAACAAATGTTACTACTTGTCCACACTCAGGCTCTTTTACCGTAAACGATACAAATTTTTCCAATGGAGAAACAAATGCAACACTAAATTTTAGTGAAACCGGAATATTGGATATAAATATTAGTGAAAAAGCGGGGTATGAATTTGCAAAAGTAGATGAAGATGATACAAATAATTCTCAAAGATATATAAAACCGGCTATCAAAATTTATGATCAAAATGATATAAGCAAAACAAATATTTTACTTTTTGTACCTTATTCATTTACGACAACAGCACAATACAATACCACCAATCAAAAAAACTGGGTCTATATGGCAGATATAAAAAACTCAAATATTTCTTTTACCGCTCCAAAGATGGCTGCTTATGTATTTTATACCATAAAAGCATACAATAAATTTGGAAATTTGACAAAAAATTTTACAAAAACTTGTTTTCCGGATGTTAGTGTAAATTGTCCTACGGTAAATGGTCTTAAATTAAACGCTACTTTTGATCTCTTTTTAGATTTGGATATAAATAGCACCAAAGATGCAAACATAACTTTATATAGTGAAACAAATACATCTACACCTATCTATACGCCAAATAAAAATATATCTATTTTAAAAGGTAAAAATAGTTTGCAAGAGTGGATTTCTCCAAAACAGTTTAAAAGCGGTGTTGGTCAAGCAAAAGTCTACTTAAATATAGATAGAAATATTTCAAAATCGCTAAATCCTATTATTATTAATGTAATAGATGCAAATACTTCAACATCTTGGATGGCAAATCCGGGTTCTCCGGTCGCTTTTAACGGTATATTTCTTGATACAAATAAAACCTTTTTCTACGGCAGAGTTCATGCACCTGATTATAGTGCTGAAAACAATACTACTATAAGTGATGCAAAGATTTATTATGAAGTTTACTGTAAAGATTGTGGCAAATCACAGTATCCATCTTTAGGAAAAGAGAGTGTTGATGGTGTTTATTGGTATATAAATACTGATCAGAATAACTCAAAAGACGGTAATATATCAGGTTTTCCAAACTTTTTAAACACTACTCCATCTGGCTATTTAACAATTACACCCAAAAATACATCAAGTGGAGTGGAAGACTATGTTATCACTTATACAGGCTCTTCATATCCATACAAAGAAGATATAAATATTAGTGCTTCTAAATGGTTTATCTACAACCCATATAACTCAAATGCAACAACAGACAATTTTTATGTTGATTTTTTGGGAATAGGAGGCTGGGCAGGTATCGGAAATACCGGCAAGACGGTAGATCTTAATATAAGCACTAGAAGATCCAAGAGGCTCGAATGGTAAAAAAAGCTTTTACTCTTATAGAGCTCGTTGTGGCTATCGTAGTTATAGGTATAGCCATGATGAGTGTACCTCTTCTTTTGTCTCAAGCTTCAAAAAGCAATGAATTTAGTATCAATCAAGAAGCTATATTGGCTGCCACAACAAAAATGGATAATATTTTAACTTATCCTTGGAATGAAACAAACTCTTCAGGAGTTTTAAAAGTTTTTGATGTAACAAACGGCAATATCAATCTCTCAAGATATCCGGACAATAACTCCACAAGAAGAATAGGACACTTTAAAGAAAAATATAGAAGAAAATTTTATGACAATATAACAGAAGCCAACTCAACTTTAGGGCATGACAAAGGAGATGAGTTTGACGATATAGATGATTTTAACGGCGAATATTTTTCAGTACAAAATGGGGGGACGGGGGATTATTTAAAAGAGTTAAATTTAAGCGTAGGTGTGTATTATATAAGTGATAATGCAAATTATTCACAACATCCTATATTAAATTTTCCCTTAAGCATATCTTCTACCACCCCAACGACCAATATAAAAATGATAGAAGTTAATGTTACAGATAAAAATCATAACCTCATCACAAAACTTAAAGCATTTTCAGCCAATATAGGCAGCTATGAACTACTATATAGGACATTTCCATGAAAATTAAAAAAAATGCTTTTACGCTTGTAGAGATGGTATTTGTCATAGTAGTTTTAGGTATAGTTGCAGTCATAGGCAGTAGCATCATAGCAAAGATATATGAGTCATACATATACTCAAGAAGTGTAAATGAACTTCAAACAAAAACTGAACTAGCCCTTACTCAAATCTCAAAATATTTATCTTTTAGAGTTAAAAACTCTATCATTGCAAGAAAACCTTCCGGAAAATTTGTTTCACTTTCAGATGCTGACGGTAGCTATAAGATACTTGAATGGATAGGATATAACAATGAAGGCTTTGAAGGCAATGGGACTGATCCGGGCTGGAGCGGTTTTGTAGATCTTGATAGTCCAGAAACCAATCAAACACAGATAAAAACTTCCGGAAGTCAACTTTCACTCGCAGAACAAAATATATATGCTTTATCAAATGGGGAAGTTAATTTATCTGATCCAAGCCAATCATCTGATCCAAATAGCTCAGCTGCTATCATTTTTGATGGTTTGCCAAATGATTTTAATGTATCGCATTATGGATGGTATAATAGTGGAGATCATGATTATGTTTTTAAAGTAAAAAGAAGTGGAAGTGATGTATTAAAATTTATCGAAAATAAACCTAAAACAGTTTATGAACATTATAAACTTACTTGGAGTGCTTATGCACTAGTACCAAATCCTCTAGGAGGTAGTGATGTTAATTTGACTATGTATTATAACTTTAGACCATGGATGGATGAAAATTATACAGATGGTAATAGCTCAGTTTTGATTGAACATGTAACAACTTTTAAATTTTTGCAAAAGGGAGACACTATAAGACTGAAACTTTGTATAAAAAATCCAAAGGTAAATGATATATTTTGCAAAGAAAAGGTAGTATTTTGAAAAGAAGTGGATTTTCTTTATTGTTAGCTATTATCGTTATGATAACCATAGCTACTTTGATGGCACTTATGATATCGTTGACATCTACAACTGTAAAACAGACAACAGATATTTATGCTAGCGAACAAACAAAACTCTTAGCTAAAAGTGCTACCGAACTCGCACTTTTAGCAATATCAGGACATGAAAACAATACAAGTTGCATAAATAACATCAACTTTACTTTTGAAAATAATT
>JALVWI010000079.1 GCA_027038335.1 Campylobacterales bacterium
AATCATGAGGGTTTCTCTTGCCAAAGGCAAAGCTTTAGTGAGAGGAATTTTCATTGAAGCTTGCTTTAATGAAAAGGAGATTTTAGGAGTAAAAAATGGCAATAGATCCAATGGCGGGGAAGCTTGTACCTAAAGATAGAGTGGAAAATATTCCGGCACTCATTAGTGCTTATTACAGTTTGAAGCCTGATCCTAACAATAAAGATGAAATAGTCTCTTTCGGAACTTCGGGTCACAGAGGAAATGCTTATAAAAAAAGTTTCAATGCTGATCATGTAAAAGCTATCACTCAAGCAATTTGTGAGTATAGAAAAGAAAACTCTATCAATGGAGTACTGTATCTTGGAAAAGATACCCATGCACTCTCAACTCCTGCTCAAATGAATGCTTTGGAAGTATTTGCCGCAAATGAGATAAAAGTTGCCATAGCAAAAGATGATGGATATACTCCGACACCATTGGTTTCATTTGCTATTATTGAGCACAATAAACACAAAAAAGAGATAAGTGACGGTGTTGTTATCACCCCTTCACACAATCCTCCAAGCGACGGCGGATACAAATACAATCCTCCAAACGGAGGTCCGGCTGATACAGATATAACTTCTAAGATTGAAAAAAGAGCAAATGAGATACTAAAAAATGAGCTTAAAGATGTCAAATCTATCCCTTATGAAGAGGCTATAAAAAGCTCTTTTGTAAGTGAATTTGACTTTATAACTCCTTATGTAAAAGCACTTAATGAGATAATCGATATAGATGCCATAAAAGAAGCAAAGATAAAAATGGCAGCCAATCCTCTTGGAGGAACGGCTCTAGGAGTATATAAAAAGATAAAAGAGATGTATGAGCTTGATATGGATATCATAGATGCTTTTGTAGATCCTACATTTTCTTTTATGCATTTAGACCATGACGGTAAAGTAAGGATGGATTGCTCTTCACCTTATGCTATGGAAGGACTTATCGAGCTTAAAGATAGATATGATATAGCTTTCGGTAATGATGTAGATGCCGATAGACACGGTATAGTAACTCCAAAAGGAGGACTTTTAAATCCAAACCACTACTTAAGCATAGCTATATGGTATCTTTTCAAACATAGAAATTGGGATAAAAGGTTAAAAGTCGGAAAAACTTTAGTTTCAAGCTCTATGATAGATAGGGTTGCTAAAAAACTAGGAAGAGAAGTGTATGAAGTACCGGTAGGCTTTAAATGGTTTAGTGACGGACTTTTTAGCGGTGAGCTTGGCTTTGGAGGAGAAGAGAGTGCTGGGGCTAGTTTTTTAAGAAAGGATGGGAGTGTTTGGACTACTGATAAAGACGGTATCATTATGACTTTACTCTCAGCTGAAATATTGGCTAAAACTAAAAAAGATCTTGCTCTTATCTATGCAGAATTTGAAAAAGAGTTTGGAAAAGCTTATTATGAGAGGATAGATGCACCGGCTTCAAAAAAAGAGAAAGAGATACTAAAAAATATAGAACCTAAAGATATAAAAGAGAAAAATTTAGGCGGAGAAGAGATAGAGCATATTTATGCAAGAGCAAGCGGTAACGGTGCAAAGATAGGCGGTTTAAAAATAACTACAAAAAACGGATGGGTTGCTTTAAGACCATCTGGAACAGAGGATATTTATAAAATTTATGCTGAGAGTTTTATATCGAGTGAGCATTTAAAAAATATAGAACAAGATGCACAAATGATTGTAAAAAGTGTGTTTGAAGAACATAAAGGATAAAAAATGATAACATTTGAAAAATATTATGATATAAAGATAGACAAAGAGAGTAAAAAAGAGATTTCCAATGCTTTCGGTTCTTTAGTATATGAAAAAGAGAAAGGTATCAGCGGATATTACAACCTTCCATATGACTCACTCAATCTCTTAGAAGAGGTTGAAAATTTTATGGAAAATGAAGATGGGGTATATTTAAGTGCTA
The DNA here is from genome assembly GCA_027038335.1 of Campylobacterales bacterium. Lineage (GTDB taxonomy): Bacteria > Campylobacterota > Campylobacteria > Campylobacterales > JALSKU01 > JALSKU01. The sequence continues at coordinate 1,945 of JALVWI010000079.1, forward strand.
AACATATAGTTGTCATAGGTATAGGCGGCTCATCTTTAGGAACAAAAGCGATAGACTCTATGCTTAAACATAAATACAAAGACTTAAAAGAGATGATTTTTTTGGAAAATCCAGATCCCGTATCACTTAGTATCTCTCTTTCTAAGATAAAAAAAGAGAATTCCATCTTTGTAGTGATTTCAAAATCGGGCGGCACGATAGAAACTATGTCTATTTTTAAATTGGTTATAGAGTATTTTAACTTTGATTTTTCTACGATAGACAATAAAAGAGTTATAGCTATCAGTGATGAGGGATCACCTCTTTGTAAATTTGCGGATGAAAACTCTATAAAAGCTTTTACTATTCCTAAAAATGTCGGCGGGAGATTTTCCGTGCTTAGTGCTGTAGGAATTGTACCTTTGACTCTTGCTAGATATGATACAAAAGATATATTAAAGGGTGCTCAAGAGTTCTTGGATAGTTTTTTTGCAAATAAAGAGGAGCATTTGGGCTTGAAAGCATATTTTCTTACAAAAAATTATAAAAAATATCCTATAAATGTACTCTTTTCTTACGGTGATTTTCTTGAGGATTTTACAAAATGGTTTATCCAACTTTGGGCTGAATCGTTAGGCAAGATAGATAAAGAGGGTAAAAATGTAGGATTGACCCCGGTTGCCCATATAGGTTCAGTTGATCAACACTCATTTTTACAGCTTATCATGCAAGGACCAAGAGATAAAACGGTTACTTTTATAAAGATTGAAGATTTTGAAAACAGTTTAAAAATTCCTAATATTTCGCTAAAATACATCGAGAAAACAAATTTTGCCAATGGATATAGTTTTAATGAACTTATCAATGCTGAGTGTGATGCGACAAAAGAGAGTTTGGTAGCTAAAAATATACCGGTTGATATGATAACTTTTGATAAATTAGATGAAAAAAATATAGGAAGAGTTATATTGTATTTTGAACTATTGACATCTTTTGCAGGGGCATTACTAGGTATCAATACTTATGATCAACCCGGAGTTGAATTTGGCAAAAAGATACTTGTAAAAAAATTTGATAAAAAGAGTTAAGTTATATGAAGTTAATAACATACAATGTAGATGAAAAATATAAAACAAAAGTTGCATACTTTTCTATGGAGTTTGCCATAGATCAAGCTTTTAAAAATTATAGCGGCGGTTTGGGATTTTTAGCGGGGTCTCATTTAAGAAGTGCTAATGATCTAAGGCAAAATACCATAGGGATAGGGATACTTTGGAGTTATGGATATTATGATCAGCATAGGCACGAAGATAGGACTTTAAAGGTTGATTTCTTAAGAAAATTTT
>JALVWI010000080.1:0-3132 GCA_027038335.1 Campylobacterales bacterium
TTTAAAAGCAACTCTTCATAACTCTCTTTATAAATTCCTAAATCTCCTAAAGATAATGCTCCAATGGTTTCGCCGTGATATGAATTTTCCAAAGAGACAAAGTAAGGCTTGGTAAAACCTTTGTTTTTGTTATAATGAAAACTCATCTTTATAGCCACTTCTATCGCACTTGAGCCATTATCCGCATAAAAACATTTTGTTAGTTTGTTAGGAGTAAGTTTTATAAGTCTTTTGGAAAGCTTAATAATTTCTTCATGAGTAAAACCGGCAAATATGACATGCTCTAAACTATCAAGCTGCTCTTTTATCTTACTTTTTATATACTCATTTTGATGACCGAAGATATTGACCCACCAAGAACTTATAGCATCTATATATTTTTTACCCTCAAAATCTTCAAGATAAACACCTTTTGCACTTTTTATCGGTATCAAAGGAAGCCTTTCGTGGTCTTTCATTTGAGTGCAAGGATGCCAAATATACTTTAAATCCTCTCTCATCAAAGATAAATTATCCATATTTTCCCCAATTTCATCATAAATTAATAACAAATTATATAGAATTATATCTAAATTTTATAAATCGATAAAAAATCGATTAGATTGAGGATTGTAAATGATTACATGGATGCAAAAACATAGAAAATATTTGGTTATTACCATTTGGATAAGTACCATTGCTTTTGTAGGAGCAGGTTTTGTCGGATGGGGTGCTTATAGCTACAATAGAAAAAGAGCCGGTGCTGTTGCCGTAGTAGGTGATAGAAAGATAACCGTAAGAGAAATGAGCGATGCTTACAATAACATATACAATTATTATCAAAACCAGTTAAAGGGTGCTCTAACTCAAGAAAAAGCTAAAAAAATGGGCTTAGAGAGGATAGCTCTAGGACAACTTATAGATGAAGCTTTGATGCTAAATTATGCTGATAAATTAGGTCTTACTACACTTGATAGTGAGGTTGAAAATGCACTGGAAAATACAAAAGCTTTCCAACAAAACGGAGTTTTCAACAAAGATCAATATTATAGAGTTTTGAGAAATATAGGAATTAGAGCAAAAGATTATGAAGATTCACTTAAAAAACAAATAACCCTTGAGAAGTTAAACAATATACTCAAACTTTCTCCAACTCCTTTAGAGGTAGAAACATTCGGTGCTTCACTTTTTATGCAAGATAAATTACAGATAAAGTTCATCCAAGCTGATCCTTCTAAAATCGTTATAAATGATAAAACCCTAAAAAGTTTTTGGGAAAAAAGAAAAAAATCATATCTAACTACAAAAACTTATGAGTTAGCAGTCGTAAAAGTTCCTGTCTCTTTCATACAAGTTGATGAAAATGAAACAAAAGATTATTATAAAAAGAAAAGATACTCTTATACTGATAAAAATGGTAAGATATTGAGTTATGAAAATGCTAAAAATAGAGTTATTAAAGATTTGCAATTTAAAAAAGGTAAAAGATTTGCTCTTAGAAAATATCTTGCATTAAAAAGAGGCAAGATACAAGCTGATGAAAATATGACCATAAGTATAAAGCAAAACTTTTTCCCACAAGATAAATTAAAAACAGCAAGTATAGGCGATGTACTCAAACCATTCGTATTCGGCAATGATTATATAATAGCGAAACTCAAAAAGATAGATATGCCAAAACCTATGACATTTGAGGAAGCAAAAAGAAAAGTCAAAGAAGATTATTTACAAGTAGCAAAAAAACAAGAACTTGAAAATGAAGCAAAAAAATTGGTTGAAAACTTTAAAAAAGGTAAAGATATAGGTTTTGTAAGCAGAGATGATATAAAAAAGATAAAAGGCTTAAGCGAACTTGAAGCGGTAGATTTTCTAAGTCAAGTTTTTGGTTCTAGTGCAAAAAAAGGTTACAAAGTATTTGAAAATAAGGCTATTGTATATAAAGTCTTGGAACAAAAATTGCTTGATAAAAATAAACTTAAAATATATAGCAAACTACTTGAAAGTAATGTTAAAAATGTCAAGTTTGCAGAAATAAACCAAAAGCTACTTTCTAAATTGAAACAAATGTACAAAATAGAAAGTTTTTATAAAGGACAATAGTTGAGCAGAGCTATACTCAGTATTGATATAGGATCAACAAAGATATGTGCTATTATCGCACAACAAGATGGAGATAAACTTAAAATTGCCGGAAGCGGTATCTCTAAATCAAAAGGTGTCAAAAAAGGTATCATAACAAATATAGAATTGGCTTCTAGTTCCATAAAAGAGGCATTGGATAATGCAAAAAAAATTGCCGGTACAAATATAGACAAAGTTATAGTATCTATCTCTGGTGCTTATACAAAAAGCGTAGAGAGTTATGGCGTAGTAAATATCCCCGACAAAGAAATAGGTTTAAAAGAGATAAATCGTGTTATGATGATGGCGGATCACAATGCAAATATACCCTCTGATTATGAGAGAATTCATGTTCTACCATATAACTTTAAAGTTGATGATCAAGAGTATATAGATGATCCTCTTGGAATGACAGGCAACAGACTAGAAGTTCATGTTCATATCATCACTGCTCAAAAAACTTCTCTAAACAATCTTAAAAAATCAGTCGAATTGGCAGGTATTCATATAGATAACATTGTTTTAAACGGTTATGCCTCAAGTATAGCTATCTTAAATGATGATGAAAAAGAGCTTGGAGTATGTGTTATAGATATGGGTGGAGCTACTTGCAATCTTTGTGTTAATACATCAAATAGCATAAGGTATAATGACTTTTTAGGAGTTGGATCCAACAATATCACCAATGACTTATCTATGGCTTTACATACACCGTTAAGTGCGGCAGAAGAAGTTAAAATAAAACATGGTTCATTAAAAAAAGTTAGCAATGAACTCATAGAGCTACCGGTTATAGGGGATGACAACAATACCAATGAAATATCTTTAGAAATTGTATCAAATGTAATATATGCAAGGGTTGAAGAAACGCTTATGATACTTGCAAAATCTATAGACGAAAGTAATTTTAAAGACCAAATAGGAGCAGGGATAGTTTTAACAGGAGGCTTTACTAAATTAGAAGGCTTAAGAGAGTTGGCAATAGCAATATTTGACAATATGCCGGTTCGCATAGCAAAACCTAAAAAAATA
>JALVWI010000080.1:3232-13477 GCA_027038335.1 Campylobacterales bacterium
GCATAAAAGAAAAAATGTCAAACTTTTGGAATACAATAACACAACTATTTTGAGGAGCAATAAGAATGGATGATTTTAAAGTGGAAGAAGCAAAACAAGTAGCGGGAGCTAGCATAAAAGTTGTAGGTGTAGGCGGAGGCGGTGGAAATATGATAAACCACATGATAAATGAAGGTGTAAGCGGTATCGATCTCATAGTAGCCAATACTGATGCTCAAGCTTTAGATGCATCGTTGGCTCCAACTAAAATACAACTTGGTGAGAAAAAGACAAAAGGTTTAGGTGCAGGAATGAATCCTGAGGTAGGTAAAGAATCAGCTTTGGAAAATTATGAAGAGATAAGAAGTTCACTAGAAAATGCTGATATAGTTTTTATAGCATCAGGATTTGGCGGAGGAACAGGTACAGGAGCAGCTCCGGTCATTGCCCAAGCAGCTAAAGAAATCGGTGCTTTAACAGTATCAGTTGTAACCAAACCTTTTATGTTTGAAGGCAGAAGAAGAGCAAAACTTGCCGAAGAAGGATTGAAAGAGTTAAAAAAAGAGAGCGATTCTATCGTTGTCATACCAAATGATAAACTTTTAAGCATTATAGATAAAAATCTTGGCATTAAAGATAGCTTCAAAATAGTTGACAATATCCTTTCTCGTGCCGTAGGAGGTATGAGTTCAGTTGTATTATCCTATGGAAATAATGATATAAATCTTGACTTTGCTGATGTGCAAACTGTTATGAGTCACAGAGGTATGGCACTTCTTGGTGTTGGAGAGCATGAAGGAGAAGATGCTGCGGTAGAAGCTATGAAAAATGCTATAGAATCACCGCTACTAGACAATATGAGCATAAACGGTGCACTAGGAGTGCTAGTTCATTTCAATATCCATCCAAATTGTCCTCTTAGTCAGATAAGTGATGCGATGGGCATAGTCTATGATAATGCAGATGAAGATGCTCATGTAATATTTGGAACTACAACTGATGAAAATATGCCTGAAAATAAAGCAAAGATAACTATAGTAGCAACCGGTTTTGAGAGTGAAAAAGAAAAACAAGAGAGTCTTAACTTAGTTGATCCGGTCAACGAAGCAAGAAAAAAACGAATAGCTGAACTTAGAAAAGTAAGCGGAGGATATGAAGGGCAAGGAGATCTTTTAGATATTCCTACTTTTTTAAGAAATCAGATGGATTAGAGGAGCCAAAACGGCTCCTTCCGTTTTATCTATATCTTTACCACAAACCCTCTATCAAGTCCGGCTAAATCTTTATAAAAATAAAAATCTTTTAAACTTTTATATGTCAAGTAGGAACTTATACTATCTCTTTGATCATACCCCATCTCACAAGCTAAAAGCATAACATTTTTATCTTTAGTTATACTAATGATGTCAAAAAGTATCTCATCTCCTTTTTTCCCTCCAAATATCGCCTCTTTTGGTTCATATTCCAAAGGCTTATCTATCTTAAAGTCATTTGATACATAAGGAGGGTTGGAAACTATAATGTCAATATCTTCATGAACACCATCAAGATATGATGTGTGATAAAGTTTTATTCTATCTTCAAGAGCATATTTTTTGATATTTGATTTGGCTATTTTTAGGGCAGCTTTAGAAATATCTGTTGCTATCACTTTAGCCTTTGGCAGTAAAAGAGCCAGCACAATAGAAATGATACCGCTTCCCGTACCTATCTCGGCTATACAAAGCTCCTCAGCTTGAAACTCTTTTACATTTTTTATAACTTCATCTATAAGTAATTCTGTTTCAGGTCTTGGTATCAAAGCACCTTTGTCTATAAAAAACTCTCTTGAATAAAAACTAACTTTATTTGTTATATATTCGATAGGCTCACCCTCACCTCTTCTTTTTACAAATGTTGTAAATTTTTCATGCTTCTCAAATATATCATCTTCATGCAAAAAAAGATATGTTTCACTAACATTTAAGGTATGTGTTGCAAGGATAATAGCCTCTTTTTGAGGAATATCACTCACAACACTTAAAACTTTTCTAGCTTCATTTAAAGCTTCTTTGATAGTTTTACCCATTATTTGCTGCACAACTCTCTTTTAAAGCACTATTATCTTCATGATATTTTTTGCCCAATCTTTTAAGTCTCTCTAGCAAAGGTGGATGAGTAAAGTAAAAAAAGATAAACAGAGGATGAGACCTTGGAAAACTTTTGTTTTCATTTGCTAACTTTTCAAGTGCATTTGCCAAAACTTCGCTACTTTCACACTCGCTTCCATACTCATCTGCCGCATACTCATTGTGTCTGCTCAAAAGCCCCATAATAGGCATAAATACAAATGCAACTATCGGAGAAAGCAGTAAAAAGAAAGTGATGATAGTATATGGAGTTTTATCAAGTCCAAAACTATAAAATAACTCTTTAGGTAAATTTCCAAAGATTAAAAACATTAAAAAAAGAAGTCCGCCCATCATAAAGATATTTTTTATGATGTCTTTATGTTTAAAGTGTCCTAATTCATGACCTAAAACAGCTAAAAGTTCAGGCTTGGTTAATTTTTTTATAAGAGTATCAAATAAAACTACTCTTTTAGAGCTTCCTAAACCTCCAAAGTATGCGTTTAGCCTATTGTCTCTTTTACTTGCATCCATAGTAAAAATTCCGCTACTTTTAAGTCCTGCTTTTCGCATTAAAGCTTCTATTGATTCTTTTAAATCCTCATCTTCAAGAGGTATAAATTTGTTAAATAGTGGAGCTATAAAGGTTGGATATATGAGATTTATTCCGACAATAATCAAAAATATAAAAACAAAACTCCATAACCACCATAAAGAAAACGATACTATGATATAACTTACTATAAATATAACTAAAGAGCCAAAAACCAAAAACAGTAAAGCAGACTTTAACAAATCACTTATAAACATTTTTGGTGTCATATTGCTAAAACCGTACTTTTTATCAAGATAAAAAGTACTATATATATCAAAAGGAAGTGAAACTATATAATTGATAGCTATAAATAGATCTACATAAATAACTGACTTTATAAGTACATTGTCTATATGTATCACATTGTCAAGCCATCTCAAGCCAAATCCTACCCAAAATATAAATAAAGCATAATCAAATAAAGAGTTTAGTATATCCATTCTCTGAGTAGCTATCTTATAATCAGCAGCATCTTTATATCTCTTTGCATCAAGTATAACAGGTGCTAAATGTTTGGCTTTTGAAACATAACCTACTTCCATCACAGAAACATAAACTTTTACCAAAATATATAGAAAATATATTATTCCTACTTCTAAAACCATATAAAACCTTTTATACTTATTTCCATTGAAAAAAAGTATTAGTATTTGAGGTTCGTATTTTATCTAAAAGAGATTAAAACCTCTTTAGAATATAAAATTTATACTGATGGCAAGAATGTTGTAAAAAATGGAATAAAACTTATCAACAAAAGGTCAATGATCAACACTATCAAAAATGGAACTACCGCTTTAGAGATATGCAGTATTTTACTTTTTGCGATAGAACCTGATACTATCAAACAAATCCCAAGTGGCGGAGTTAACATACCTATCGCCAAATTTGTTACTATCATTACTCCAGAAGTATATGGATTGATACCGTAACTATTTAACAAAGGTGCAATAACCGGCACAAAAAGTATCAAGGAAGCAGTAGTCTCCACAAAAGTTCCCATGATAAGTAAAAATATATTGATAATGATGATAAGTACATATTTGTCATGACTGATAGCTAAAAGTGCAGACGATAAAAGTTGCTGAACATTATTCATGGACAAATACCAAGAAAAAACTGTTGCGATAGATATAATGATAAGTATGATAGCACTTGTGTTGATGGCTTGTACCGCAGCTTTATATATCTTTTTAAAACTTAACTCTTTATAAACCAATGTACTTATCAAAAATGAATATATCACAGCTACTGCAGCTGATTCTGTCGCAGTAAATACCCCTAGCAATATACCGCCTACCACAATGACAGGAATACCCAAAGCTAAAAAAGCATTTTTAAAAGCTACTTTAAACCTATCAAAATCAAAACTATCGTTTTCCTCTTGAACCTGCAAAGTTTTTGACTTAATTGAGATCAAAATAATGAGTGAAATTCCTATCAAAATACCCGGTAAAATTCCTGCGAGAAAAAGTTTCCCGACAGAGATATTTGCAATAAAAGCAAATATGATCATAGGAATACTAGGGGGAATAATAACACCGATAGAACCGCCTGTAGCAACTACTGAGGCGGCAAAATTTTTATCATATCCTTTATCTTTCATAGAAGGTATCAAAACTGATCCTACTGCAGCAGTATCAGCTGCAGCCGAACCTGAAACTCCTGCAAAAAGCATACTTGAGAGTATAGATGTTATAGCTAAACCGCCTCTAAAATGTCCAACTAACGACTCTGAAAGTTCAACTAATCTTTTTGACATTCCGCCCTGATCCATAAAACTACCCGCTAACATAAAAAGAGGTACTGCTAAAAGTACATAGGAATTTACTCCATCAAACATTTTTTGAGCTATCATAAATGTAGGTAATTTGGAAATTAAAAAGGCAAAAGAGGTAGATAATCCGATAGATAAAAATATAGGAACTGAGGCAAATATCAATATAAGTAGCAATATAAGTAGTAAAATCATTATCTCTTATACAACTCTTTCATAATATCATTGATACAATAAATGATCCATACAATTCCGCTAAGAGGTAAAGCAGCAAACGGATATGCAAAAGGTATAGACAAAGTTGCAGTTTTTTGCATCATAAAAAGAGGCAACAATTTACCGCTACCTATCAAAACAATTATCCAAAAAAAGATAAATAGCAAAGATATAGCTATCTCGGTTATCTTTTTATATTTTTTTGATAATTTTGCATAAAATATATCTATTCTTATATGAGCTTTATGTTTGTGTGCCATAGTTGAACCGAAAAAAACTATATATACCAACATATATCTAGCAACTTCATTAGACCAATATATAGAATCATTCAGAGCATATCTATAAAATACATTAACACCCAATAAGATAGAAAGTGAGAAGATAAGCAAAACAACTAATTTGCTAATTTGCTTATCTAATATATCACTAAACTTTGAAGTAAAGTTTACTATTTTTCCCATATTTTACTGTGCTAAAATTTGGTCTAAATATTTTTTAGCAATTCCTGTAAATCTTTTCTTTAAAGGCATAACTTTCTTTTTAAAAGAGGCAAGATCAGGATGTTCGTCTATGATCATTCCATGTTTTCTCAAATCTTTTAAGAAAAATTTTGCTTTATTTCTATTTAATCCTCTTTCATACACAGAGGCATCTTTTGTAGCACTATACAACAACTTTTGATACTTTTTAGGCAATGCATCATAAAAAGTTTTACTTCCTACAAATACTAAAGCCGAATATACATGTCTTGTTAAAGATAAATATTTTTGCACTTCATAGAGTTTGTATTGATCTATAACCGCCAAAGGATTCTCTTGCCCATCTATAACATGTTGAGAGAGTTGTGTATATATCGGCCAAGGCATTGGAGTAGGATTGGCTCCTATATATCTCCATATATCTATCTGAAGCTGAGAATTCATAACTCTTATCTTTAAACCCTTAACATCTTTTGCACTATGTATAGCTCTTTTTGAATTTGTAATATTTCTAAAACCGTTTTCCAAAAAATGATATCCTATCAAATTTGCAGACTTAAAATCATTTAAAATAGCTTGTCCTATTTTACCGTCAAGTATCTTATCAACTTTTGCATAACTATCAAATAAAAATGGAAACTCTATCGCTTTTATAGAAGGAACAAATTTATCAATAGGACCTGCGGTAATAACGCCCATTTGAAGAGCATTTAATTGTAACTGTTGCAATATACTTGTCTCATTTCCAACTGAACCTGAATGATGAATAATAACTTTTATATCACCATTTGAACCTTTTTCAACAATCTCTTTAAACTTTTTCGCCGCCATATAGTGAAATGACTTAGGAGTTGTAACAATACCAAGATTTATCACATATCCTTGAGCAAAAGCAGTAATGCTTAGCATTAAAACAGCACCTATGATGTAAACAATTTTTTTCATTCTAACTCCTTAAAATTTTTATGTATGATACCTATTTTTTCTTTAAAAAAAAGCTAAAAGCATATTTTTGCAAAATGATTAATATAAATATTTAGGAAGTAACTCTTTTATCTTTTTATATATTCTTAAAAATTCAGTAGAGTAAACCCTAGTTTCTCCTATAGTAGTTATAAAATTTGTATCTCTCTCCCATCTTGGAACCACATGAAGATGAATATGTTCAGCTATACCCGCACCTGCACTACTTCCTAAATTCATACCGATATTTACTCCTCTTGCACCAAACCCCTCTTTCATCATTTTTACTGATTTTTGTGCTAATTTACTCATTTGAAGCCATATATCTTCATTAAGATTTTCCAGTGCATCAGTATGAAGATGGGGTATGATCATAAAATGACCCGGATTGTAGGGATATTTATTCATAACCATAAAACATACTTCATCCCTATAAAGTACAAAATGCTCTTCATCAAGAGACGGACTTTGTGAAATATGACAAAATACACACCCTTCTATCTTTTTACTAGTAACATAATCACTCCTCCAAGGAGCATAAAGATACTCCATCACTCTACCTCCTTAAACTCTTTAAGAGCTTTAGCTATACTCCCTTGCCTCATAAAATACTCTCCTATCAAAAACGCATCAACCCCTATAGAGTGAAGTCTTTTTATAGTCTCTTTATCACTTATACCACTTTCAGCTACTATGATCTTCCCGTTTGGAATAAGAGGTATAAGCTTATCACAAAGTTCCATATCCATTTTAAAAGTTTCAAGATTTCTATGGTTGATGCCTATGATATCAGCTCCGGCATATATGGCTTTTTTGAGATCATCTTTGTCATGAATTTCAACTAGTGCTTCCATGCCTAAATGTCTAGTGTAGTTCAGTAACTCTTTTAACTCTTTTTTACTAAGAGCTTTTGCGATAAGTAGTACAAAATCAGCTCCATAAACCAAAGCTTCCACAAGTTGATACTTATCTATGATAAAATCTTTTCTTAAAAGTGGAGTTGAAACATATCTTCTTATACCTGTTAGATACTCTAAGCTTCCTTGAAAAAAGAAAGGCTCGGTTAAAACTGATATGGCATTGGCTCCTGCTTTTTCATACTCTTGAGCGATAACCAACGGATCAAAATCCTCTTTTATCACTCCTTTGCTAGGACTTGCTTTTTTAACTTCTGCTATTATCCTATAAGGTTCATCTTTTGTAGAAGTCAAATACTCTTTTACATCTCTTGGAACATAAGGATTGTAAGCTAAACTTCTTCCAAGCCAATCTATGGAAAACTCTTTTTTCTTTTTTTTAAGCTCCTCTTTTGTCTTTTGAATTATCTCATCAAGAATCATTTATCTACCACCCTTTATGCATTTATCTATAGCCTCTATATGTTTTTTTACTTCTTTATCTTTGCTCATTTCATAAACTTTCGTCATTATCTTTTTTGCCTTTTTGCAAAGTCCAAGCTTGTAGTACCCCCATGCCAAAGAGTCAAGATAATATGGAGAATTGGGATCTTGTTTTAAAGCTTTTTTTACAAGTTCTATTCCTTTTTTTACATCCATATCATGATCTATGAGCAAATATCCATAATAATTTAAATAAAGCGGATCATTTAAAGTCTTAACTACCTTTGCAAATTTACTAGCAACAGAATTTAAAAGTTTTTTATCTTTTACGGTATGCCCCTCATACTCATATATAGCCATTCTACCTAAGTATTTGACATCTTTTGTTTTTTCATATAACTCTTTGGTAATATCATAAGCATTTTTAAAATCTTTTATAGATACATAAAGATCTGCTAGCATTTCTTTATCTATACCATTTTTTTTCAAAAATTTTATGGCATTTTGTTTTTCTCCTTGATATAGCAAAAGCTCTACTGCTTTTTTTGCATATCTATCATCTTTGTATTTATTGTACAATCTTTTATATACAGAGATAAGACCGTTTATATCTTTTTCTCTTGCATATATATCTATAAGTTTAAAGCATACTTTCTTAGAACAACCTCTGAGTCTTGCATGGGTTTCAAGGTATGCTATAGCTTCATCTTTTTTATTTAAAAAAAGATATAAAATATCTGCAATATTACTCAATATATCCTCATTATAATGAAAACTGTAAGCTTTTTCAAAGGATTTCAAGGATAATTCATAATTTTTAAGATTTAAAAATACCGAACCGGCAAAATTGTAATTTTCCTCTGTTTTAGACTTTTTTATCAAATCCAAAGTCAAAGAAGTTACTTTTTTATAATTTTTTTTATACAAATAATATCTTATCAACTCTCTTTTCAAGACATCATTATTTGGATACTCTTTCAAACCTTCATTAACAAGTTTATAAAAATCATCATACTTTTTAAGTTTAGCACTTAAGCTAATAGCATATTTTAGATAAGCTATATTGTTTGTATGGTTATAAAGTTTTACAAAGTATTTGTATGCATCTTTAAAGTCATTATTTTGAGAAAGCATAAAAGCATACAAAAGATATTTATTTTCATTTTTATAAGATCTTATAACAGTTTTTCTTGGAGCCGGTTTTTTTGGACTACATCCACTAAACAGTATCGCTAAAACGGAAAAAATTACTAAACTATGCCTATACACTCTTCTTTTACCTCTTTTATATGTGTTTTAAAATAATCCCAAAAAGGAAATGTCCTACATTGCGTTGGTCTTACTTCATAAATTTGACAACTATTTTTTTTATTATCAAAAAAGACGCACTCAAATTCACCGTTTATCTTTACCTCTTTGATTGTAAATTTATATTTTACCTTATTTAAATAATCTTTTTTAAAAATTTCTTCATCTAATTTTAAAAATTCAGCTATCTTTTTTATCTCGTCACTATTTACCCAAATATATCCGCTCTCACCCCGACAACACCGTCCATCACATTCACTACAAGCCGAAGGCTTAAAACTATAGCTAAAACCATCTTTCGTAATTAGTGATTGGTTTTTTTCAATTTTCATTCTCAATTCTCAATTTTCAATTCGCATTTCAGGCTTTTAAGCCCAATTTTTTTATAAATTCCCTTAACCTCATCACTAAACTCATCGTTTATATGCGTTATCAACGGAGGAAGACATTTTAGCATACTTTTTGAGCTTTTCTTGGCTCTTATCATAGCAATAGTTGCATTTTTGTCATGTTTTGGATGAAGCCATCTGATTTCATTTATTTTTATCTTATAGCTTTCTAATAATGTAAAAACTATATCCGCTTCAGCACTATCATAGCAAAATATCAACTCTCCTCTAGGTTTTAAAAAACTATTGCACTTTTTAATAAACTCTTCCAAAGGCAAAGAGTCATTAAACCTGCTTACTTTTTTTGAAGGATTTGGACTTTGTTTACTTTTTGCCCTATAAAAAGGTGGATTTGATACTATAAAATCAAATTTTTTATCAAATTCATATCTTAAAAAATCATCACAAATAAACTCTGCTTCAAAGTTATTGTTTTTAGCATTTATTTTTGATAAAAAGATACTATTTTCTTGTATATCTATACCTGTCAAATTAACTTTAAAATTTTCCTTTATCAAAAGTCCAAGCACACCACACCCGCATCCCACATCCAAAATCTCTCCCTTTGGAGAAAAATTAGAGATAAAATCATACAAAAAAAGAGTGTCACTATTGTAACAGTATCCGCCTTTTTCTTGGTAAATAAACAAACCCTTATCCCCTTTTGGATATAATTATGGTTATTTTATCAAAAAGGGTATTAAAATATGATAATTATACCGGCACGCGTTGCATCAAATAGATTTCCTAGAAAGATTTTGGCAAATATCGGCGGAGTACCGATGGTAATTGCTACGGCAAACAGAGTAAAAGATATAGATAAAGTTGTTATAGCAACAGATAGCCAAGAAGTGATAGATGTAGCTAAAGATTACGGCTATAAAGCCATTATGACAAGTTCGAGTCATAAAAGTGGAACAGACAGAGTTAATGAAGTAGCTGTAAAACTAAACTTACAAGATGATGAGATAATAGTAAATGTACAAGCAGATGAGCCTTTCATAGAGCCTGAAATTATCCAAAAAGTTATAGATAGATTAAATTTAGCAAAAAATAATAATGAAGATATATTTATGGTAAGTTGTTATAAA
>JALVWI010000081.1 GCA_027038335.1 Campylobacterales bacterium
TTGATAATACTTTAAGGTGGTAACATTTTGGTAACAAGGAGTAAATAGCTCTGTTTCCCTTTTGTTATCAATATGTTCTATAATGTTAAAATAGTAGATTCTAAAAAGGAAAACATTATGCTAAATATACAAGCTTCACTTATACAAAAATACCCACAAATTAATCTAATACCTCAACCAATACTCTCACCATTTTTTTCTGCTATTAAAAGAGTGATTTATGAAAATGATATTAATGTTTTTTTACGAGAACAACGCTACTCATCTCCGTTTACTTTTGTAGAGTCTGTTTTAGACTATTTTGATTTCTCTTATAAGGTTAGCTCTAATCAGATAGAGAATATTCCTGCTTCAGGTCGTGTGGTGATTATTGCAAATCACCCTTTGGGGGCATTAGATGCTTTGTCACTTATTGATTTAGTTAAAAAAGTTAGGAGAGATATTAAAGTAGTTGCCAATGATATATTGGCAGAGATAGAGCAGTTAAAACCTATACTTGTTGGAGTTGATAATTTTAAAGGAAATATATCAAAAGAGTCAATAAAAGAGATTCATAAGAGTTTAGAGAGTGAAGAGGCAGTTATTGTTTTTCCTTCTGGTGAGGTTTCTCGTGTTAGACCAAATGGAGTAAAAGATACAAAATGGCATAAGGATTTTTTAAAATTTGCTCTAAAAAATCAAGCTCCTATTCTCCCCATATATATTAAAGCAAAAAATTCGGCACTCTTTTATACCTTCTCTTCTTTAAACAAGGGGATTTCTTCTTTTCTTTTACCTCGTGAGATGTTTAGACAAAAAAATGGCTCTTTAGAGTTTACTATTGGAGAGAGTATTCCCTATAAAAATTTTGCTTTAAACTCCTTAGATAGTAAATCTCAAGTAAAACTTTTTAAAAAACATCTATATAGAATAGCCAAAGGGAAAAAGGGTATTTTCCCAACAGAGTGTTGTATTGCCCACCCTGAAAACAGACAAATACTTAGAGATGAGTTAGCAAAATGTGAACTTTTAGGTAAAACTAATGATGGGAAAAAGATTTACCTCTATGAGTATGAAAAAGGCTCTGTTGTTTTACGAGAGATAGCAAGACTTAGAGAGTTAACCTTTAGAAGAGTAGAAGAGGGAACGGGCAAAAAAAGAGATAAAGATAACTACGACTACTACTATCAACATATTATTTTGTGGGACGATAAAGATTTAGAGATTGCTAGTGCTTATCGTATTGCCGATAGTAATTATGTCTATGCAAACTATGGAGTAGAGGGATTTTATACAGACTCTCTTTTTCGGTTTAGTAGTGAGTTTGAACCCTACCTAAACAACTCCATAGAGTTAGGAAGAAGTTTTGTTCAACCTAAATATTGGGGAAGTAGAGCTTTAGATTACTTATGGCAAGGAGTAGGAGCTTACCTCTCTAAAAATCCACATATAAAATATATGTTTGGAGCTGTATCACTTAGTGGAGCTTTACCAAAGTCAGTTCAAGAGTTGATAGTCTACTACTATGACAAATACTATGGAGACCACCATAATCTACTTAATCCAAAAACATCTTTTAACATTCACAAAGAGGGAGTTATGGATTTAGAATGTATATTTGATGGACTCAATACAAAAGAGGCATTTGAAGTTCTTCGTAACCAATTAGACTACTATGGGGTATCTGTACCTACTCTGTACAAACAATACGCAGAGCTTTGTGAAGAGGATGGAGTCTCATTTATGGGGTACAATATTGACAAAGATTTTGGTAACTGTGTTGATAGTTTTATTTTGGTTGAAGTAGATAAGATAAATAGTAAGAAAAAAGAGAGGTATTTTAAAGTTTAGATGTTTATCTCACCCAAGGGTGATTTTCCCTCGTTCCACAACTCCAGTTGTGGAATGCCCATTAGAGCAACAAAAACATAATAGCATGACGAAGCTGGAGCTTTGTCACGAGGAAAAAAAGGAGAGCGTAGCCGAGAAAAACGAGAAATTTTTAAAGAGTTTTCCACCCATTTTTTGCCTTTGTTTTGTTTAATGGGTGATAATACTTTAAGGTGATTACATTTTGGTAACAGGAAGTTATTTTGATTTACGTAATCGTTTTTTAATCACTGTTGGACTATAGAAGAGTGCCATAACCCTAAAAATAAAAAATACAAAAATAACCAAAAGTAAAAAGAGAATATCCTCATGTTTTTTTTCAGGATAAGAGGTCAAAATAACCACATCACGAATAAGAAAAACTATAAACATATCAATCACAAAGCGTAAGCGTACCTTTTGATTCTCTATAAAGTCGGCAACCATTTTTACCACTTCGAGTATGACTATGAATTCAAGTAGTAAAATAACAGCTTTATAAAAGTCTATTTTTGTGCTTAGAACAGATATAAAAATACCAATAGCGATGATAAGATAGTAGTTTTTAATCAGAATGTTTTTCATATAAGTAGTTTAGTGAAAAATGGCTACAAATTTATAACACTGTCAAAATTTCCCATTTCCCGTCTAAAGTCTCAACCAAAGCCGTACATGACTCCACCCAATCGCCTGTGTTCATGTAGTCTATGCCTTCAATAGTTTTAATATCTGCCTTGTGAATATGACCACAAATTACACCATCATAGCCTGTATGTTTGGCGTATTGTGTGGAGATGTTTTCGTAGTCTTCTATAAAGTGCAGTGAGTTTCTTAGGTTGTTTTTGAGTTCTCCTGCTAGTGACCAATAGCGTCGAATACCCAACTTTTTTCGTATAAAATTAATGATTGGGTTGAAATTTAGTAAAAAATTATAGCCCAAGTCTCCAAAAATGGTAAGCCATTTTTTACCAATGGTCATGCTGTCAAAAATATCTCCATGAGTAACAAAATACCTTTTACCATTAATCGCTTGATAGTCAAAGTCATTGATTACATTGAGATTGTCACCAAGAAGTAGAGGTAAAAAAGAGCGTAAAAACTCATCATGATTACCTGTAACATAGTAGACATTGGTTCCTTTTCTAGCAGCTCTTAAAATCTTCTGAATAACATCCGAGTGAGACTGTTTCCAACGAAACTTCTGTTTGATTGCCCAACCGTCAATAATGTCACCAACAAGGTAGAGATTTTGGGCTTCATGCTCTTTGATAAACTCTAAGAACTTTTCAGCTTGTGAATATTTGGTGCCTAAGTGTAGGTCTGATATGAAGATAGATTTGTATTGTTTCATGGGTTAATTTTATAGGAAGTTGGTTACAAAGCAGTTACAGAAGACAACTCACCTATTAC
>JALVWI010000082.1 GCA_027038335.1 Campylobacterales bacterium
GATAGACTTCTTAAGAGTTTTTCACCAAATGCACCTCTTTCATACTATGATGATGAGCATTTACTTTATGGCAATAAAAATGCAAAGCATAAAGTGTTGGTTTTTAGTGATCCGCAATGTCCTTTTTGCCAAGATTTTGTTCCTGATATAATGGAATTTGTAAAGAAACATCCAAAAGATTTTGCTTTGTATTACTACCATATGCCTTTATCAATTCATCCGGGATCTGATACTATAGTAAAAGCTGAAATAGCGGCGGAAAAGAAAGGATATAAAGATATAGGTTTAAAAGTTTACAAAGCTCAATTTGATATAGATACAAAAGATCCGAAAAAAGTCTTGAAAATATTTAATAAAAAGATGAAAACAGATATCACTCTTGATGATATTAAAGATAAAGATGTTTTAAAAAGATTTAGCAATGATTTGTATAAAGCAAATAAGATACTAGTTAGCGGCACACCAAGTGTTTATATCAACGGAAAGTATGATGCGGGTAGAGAAAAAATAGAGCAACTTATGAGCAAATACAATACCAAATAAAGAGCAAAATGGGATAGTGGTAAAGGAGTGATGAATTGAAAAAATTAATTATTGCTACAAGAGCTAGCGATCTTGCTCTTTGGCAAGCGTATCACATAAAAGAGAGGATTGAAAAACAGTTTCCTTCTATTGAAGTTTTGTTAAATAAAATTACAAGTAGAGGTGATAAGATACTTGATAAACCTTTAGCTTTGATAGGAGGAAAGGGACACTTTACAAAAGAGCTTGAAGATGAGATGCTTGCAGGCAATGCTGATATGGCGGTACACTCTCTTAAAGATGTACCGACATTTATTCCCGATGGATTGGAGCTTATTGCTATAACAAAAAGAGAAGATCAAAGTGATGTTTTTTTATCACACAAATATAAAAGCTTTGAAGAGTTGCCCAAAAATGCAGTAGTTGGAACAACAAGCCTAAGAAGAAGAATGCAGTTAAAAGCCACAAGAAATGATCTTGTTATGAAAGATTTAAGGGGAAATGTCAACACAAGGCTAAAAAAGCTAAAAGAGGGGCAATATGATGCTATAATATTAGCCTATATAGGCTTATCTAGGCTCAATCTTCTTAAAGATATACCATATGTGCAAAAACTTCCCACATCCATGATGCTTCCTCCTATGGGACAAGCAGCTTTAGGCATAGAGATAGTTAGCGGCAATGAAAAACTATATGAGATAGCTTCATATCTAAATGACCCTGATACCGCATTTTGCACAAAGCAAGAAAGAGACTTCATAAGAGCTATAAATGCCGGATGTTCTGCTCCGGTTGCCGTAAATGCTACTATAGAAGATGAAAAAGTTATCATAAGGGCTATGATAGGCTATCCTGACGGTACTAATATCTTAAAAGATGAATTAAGAGCAAGCAAAGAAAGAGCAGGGAGTCTAGGCAATATGTTAGCATTCAATATGATAAAAAACGGTGCTTTGGATATACTAAAAGGTGCTGAAAAGATAGCATTTAAAGATGAGAGAGCGGAGAGAATTTAGAATTAAAAATGAAAAATGAAAAATTTTGGTTGCGGGAGTAAAATTGAAAAGAGTTATTGAGTTGTTGAAAGAGAATGATTTGTTAAGAGTGATTGATGATGAAGTTGATATAGACCTTGAGATCGCTCATATAGCTTATATCGAAGTTAAAAAGGATGACTCAAAGGCTCTTTTATTTACTAATGTTGTATCTAAAAGACTTGATAAAAAGTTTGATATGCCGGTTCTTATGAATGTTTTCGGCTCTTTTAAGGCAACTGAGCTTATATTTGGTAAAAAACCTGAGGATGTTGCAGAACTTATTGAAGAGCTTTTGCACTTGAAGCCTCCTTCGGGATTTGCTAAAAAGATAGAGATGTTTGCAAAGCTTTTTGAACTTAGAAAAGTTTTTCCAAAAAGAAGTAACAAAAGGGGTGAGTGTCAAGAGATAATTTACAAAGAAGATAAAGTAAATCTTTTTGACCTTCCTATTTTAAAAACTTGGCCTGAAGATGGTGGAGCATTTATCACTATGGGGCAAGTTTATACTCAAAGCTTAGACGGTACTAAACAAAATCTTGGAATGTATAGACTTCAGGTATATGATAAAAATAGACTTGGAATGCATTGGCAAATACATAAAGACTCAGCTCACTTTTTTCACGAATATAAAAAAGCCGGTCAAAAGATGCCCGTATCCATTGCTATAGGCGGTGATCCGCTTTATATATGGTGTGGACAAGCACCTATGCCAAACGGTATGTTTGAACTTTTATTGTATGGTCTTATCAAGGAGGAAAACCCGCGCTTGGTAAAGTCATTGACCAACCCCATCTATATCCCCCAAGATGTTGATATAGTCATAGAGGGATGGGTCGATCCTAATAAACTAGAGATAGAGGGTCCTTTTGGAGATCATACCGGATACTACACTCTAAAAGAGCCGTATCCCGTGATGGATGTAAGCTGTATAACTCATAAAAAAGAGCCTGTTTATCAAGCAACCGTAGTAGGTAAGCCGCCGCTTGAAGATAAATATATGGGGTGGGCAACAGAGAGGATATTTTTGCCGCTTTTAAAGACTACCGCTCCGGATTTGATAGACTATAAAATGCCTGAAAACGGAGTATTTCACAACCTGATACTTGCTAAAATGAATGTAATGTATCCGGGTCATGCAAAGCAATTTATGCATGCATTTTGGGGAGTAGGGCAGATGAGTTTTGTAAAACATGCTATATTTGTCGGAAGTGATGCACCTTCTCTTGGAAGCTATGATGAGCTTAGTGATTATATACTTGATAGAATAAATGTGGATAATATCATTATATCTGAGGGTGTATGTGATGCCCTTGATCACTCTAGTCCCACTTATGCTTACGGTGGAAAACTTGGAGTTGATTGTACGAGTGATAGTGTAAAATTTCCTCAAAAAAGTATCATCAGTGATGAAGAACTATATGAAAAGATCAGCAATATTTCAAAAGATGTAACACAAATAAAACAGTATAAAACTTATACAAAAACTCCTATAACTATCTTAAAAATCAGAAAAACTAAACCTGTTTATGAACTTTATAAAGAGTTAGAAGCCATAAAAGAGCATACTAAGCTTTTAATATTTGTAGATGACGAGAAAAACTCCATTGACAATCCATATATGCTTATCTGGAGAGTTGTAAACAATATAGATGCAAAAAGAGATATATATCTTAAAGAAG
>JALVWI010000083.1 GCA_027038335.1 Campylobacterales bacterium
ATGGTAGATACTGTTTTAGATAGTATTGAAGAGATATTTTTTGAATTGGATTTAAAACCTGAAATTTTTGTTTTGAGCCAAATTCATCCTCTAAATTTAGAGCATGTTATAAAATCAGTCCAATTAACAAAAAAATTATATACTGTAGAAGAGGATAGTGCATTTGCCGGGTTTGGAGCAGAAGTTACGGCACAAGTTTGTGAAGCTCTAAAAGGGGAATTTGTCTGTGCTAGGGTTGCATCTTTGCCTGTGGCTATAGCTTCGGCTAAAAGCTTAGAGAGTGAAATATTAACCAATAAAAACCAAATCATAAAAATGATCAAGGATAGTTTATCATGAAAGTTTTAGAAGATATTTATGTTCCTAAAGAGGGTGTAAGTGATGAGTTTGTAACAGTTGTTAAGCTTTATGTAAAAGATGGCGACAAAGTTAAAAAGGGTGATGTATTGGCTGATTTGGAGACATCTAAGACTGTTGTTTCTATCGAGTCTCAAAGTGAGGGTTATGTCAAACTTTTTTGTAAAGAGGGTGAAGATATAAAGATAAACTCTTTGATAGTACAAATCGTAGATAGCTTAGAGACACAAACTAAGCAAAATATAGATAACAAAATAAGTGATAAAGAAGTAAGTACACTATTTTCCAAAAAGGCTTTGAAACTTATCGAAGAAAACAAAATACCGAAAGAGAAGTTTGCCTCAGAGGATTTTGTCAATGAGTATGATGTGTTAAAGATAATAAATCCCAATATAGATAAAGAGGATAATAAAATAGCTACAAAAAAAGAGAGCTTTACAAATAATATAAAAGTTGATGAGCAAATTTTTGATGTTGAGCCTTTGAGTAATTATAAAAAAAGAGAAATAGAGTATCTAAGCGATATTCAAAAAGGAGATCTAAATAGTGTTTTAAATATTGCTGTTAGTACTGAAAATATCGATAAAACGGTAAAAGACTCTTTTGAGATATTTGAAGGGTCATATCTGCCTTTGATAGTGTATGAAGTTTCAAGGCTATTGAAGAAATATAAGATATTAAATAGTTGCTTTTTAGGAGATAAGATAGGGTACTATAAACATATCAACTTAGGGATAGCTATAGATATGGATGACGGACTGAAAGTATTGACTCTAAAAGATAGCGATACTTTAGATATGAAGAGTACCGAAAAAAAACTATATGAATTGATAGAGAAATATTTGGATAAAAAGTTAGAGATAGATGATATAACCGGCTCAACTTTTACTATAACGGATCTTTCATCTTACGGGGTTGATTTTTTTACTCCTTTGATAAATGCAAAACAGAGTGCAATTCTTGGAGTATCTAAAGTGGATGAGAAGTTGGATAGGTTTTATTTGACTTTAGTTTTTGACCATAGAGTTACAGAGGGAAAAACTGCCGGAAATTTCTTGCAAGAGTTAAAAGATAGAATTGAGAGTTATTATGTGCAAACTAATACATCTGAGCAAATAGCAGACAAAGATATAAAATGTTACAAATGCTATAAAACTCTTGAGGAGGATAAAGAGCTTGATGGTCCCGGTTTTGTAAAGATTGTAGATCATAAAGGAAATGAAAAATATATTTGCCAAGTATGTCTAAGGGGGCTTTGATGCAAAAATTAAAAGAGATAATTTCAACATTTATAAAAGTTGACCCTAAAGATATAACTCCTGAAACTGTTATAGATAGAAGTGTCATCCCCGGATCTATCATGATACATCGAATGTACTCCGCGCTAGCAAAAGAGGGATTTGTTATAAAAAATAGTGAAGGCATAAGAACTTTTGAAGATCTTTTGGATAGATTAAATCAAAAGGAAAAAGTAGTCAAAGAAGTTTCTACTCCAAATTCAAATGGTATTGTAGATGTAATATCTTCAAAGATGAGTGTAGGCATAGATATAGAAGATATAGATAATTTTCCTACAGTTTCAGACTATCGAGAGGATAGATTTTATCAAGATAATTTTTCACAAAAGGAAATATCATACTGTATCTTGCAAGCTGATCCTAAAGCTAGTTTTGCAGGTAGATTTGCACTAAAAGAGGCGATAGTTAAAGCCGATAATAGTTATAAAAATATACCTTTTAATAAGATAGAGATCTTAAACGATAAAGATGGAAAGCCTCTTTTTAAAGGATTTAGCGTATCTTTATCACATGCTTCAAATCAAGCTGTAGCCGTGGCAGCAAAAGAGGGAGAAATATCTACTATAAAATCCGACATACAAAAACAAAACATAACTTTTAAAAAGAGTATCAAAGATGAGATAGAGGATATAAAAAAAGAGGTAGAAGAGTATAAAAAACAAAATAGCTATCTTATAATTTTTATGGTAATATTATTGCTTATTATTATAATACTATTTTTCAAAGGATAGAAAATGGATAAAATAGAGCAAACTAACGCTACTTTTGCAAGACTTAAAAAAGATATGCCTTCTCAATTTTCAAGTTTTATAACTTTCAATCAAAAAGTAAAAAATACTAGCACTATAGATACAAAACACAAAGAGTTGATATTGGTATCTCTTAGCGTAACTACTCAGTGTGCTTGGTGTATCGCTATACATGTAGAAGGTGCGGTTAAATCCGGAGCCTCCAAAGATGAGATACTTGAAGCTGCTATGTTAGCGGTTGTTATGGGAGGAGGTCCGAAGCTAATGTATATGAATATAGTTTATGAAGAGTTGGACAAGTACTTTAAGTCTTGATTTGAGAGTGTTTACGGCGAGATAAAAAATATAGAGCTAATTTATATAGTATATGCTGCAAGAGTGTTAAAAGTATAGAAAAAGCCATACCGTCTAAAAAAGAGAGTAAAAAAGCACTCTCTTTAGATACATGAATTTTTTGTAAATAGTATATAAAGATACCCTCTCTGACACCCATGCCTGATATTGAGATAGGTATAATTGCAGCTAGGGTGCCTATCGTAGATACAGCACTAAGATATAAAAAACTTATATGAATATGCAAAGCTAACGCTAGTAGGTAGTATTGTAAAAAATAAAATATATATATAACGATATTTACAAAAAAGAGTATCATATCTGTTTTTAAATCTAGCCGTTTAAAATGCTCTATTTTAAACTTATTTGCAATCTTTGTTAAAAGATAGTTTCTTGAAAGAAATAGTACAATTATAACTACCGAAAAGATAATAAAGTATATATTTAAAGGTAGCTTTAGTACAAATATAAAAGAGATAGCTCC
>JALVWI010000084.1 GCA_027038335.1 Campylobacterales bacterium
GTATGAGTATGGAAGGGATTTAAACGGAACTTTTGGAACAATAGGTCTAGCAGCACATTGGGTTAAGTATTTGCTTCATCATGCATTTATCTGGAAAGCAAAACTTAAGCCTTTCTGGACAATCATACCTGAATAAAAACAAAGGAGAAATATATGAGAAAGATAGAACAATATACACAAAATGACTATACACCGGTTCCTACAAAGTTTACGATTTTTATGAGAACTTGTGTTATATGGCAACTTATCCAATTTTTATGGATAAATTTAAAGATGACAGTTTTGATCTTAAAATCACACCACTAAAAATCATAATGGCTAAGAACTTTGGTTCTTGGCCTGCTTTTTCTTTTTTCTTCTAGGAGGATTGGAAAACTCTATCAAATCTTCTGTAGTTTTTACTTCTTCAGGTATATTTTTTAAAGATATTTCAAAGATTTTTAACGCACTTAAGGCATCGGCGTAAGCCCTGTGATGATCACCTGTATCGATATGTAATTGCTCCTTTAAATATGATAAGCCATATTTTTCAGATTCTATAGTCTTTTTTGCTAGAGAGATAGTGCAAAGCCTTCTGTTTAGTAGCTCTTCAAAACCATATTTTTGTAAAGATCCGGAGATAAAATTGTAATCAAATCTTACATTATGTGCGATAAACACACTGTTGGCTATAAATCTTTTAAAGATAGAGAGTATATCTTTAAGTTTTGGTGCACCTATAAGGTCATTTTGGGATATATGTGTTATCTTTTGAATATAATCAGGCACAAAGTTACAATACACAAAACTTTCAAATCTATCTATCACTTTACCGTTTTTATATTTAATTGCACCAAGCTCTATGATTTGGTCATTTTGAGGAGAGTTACCGTTGGTCTCGATATCAACTATACAAAAAGTTTCATCTTTATAATCCGTAAATCTTGTCTTGGAAAATATTTTATCATCTTTTTCTACCGTGGTTATACCGGCATTGTTTATATACTCAATAGCCAAGTCATATTCACTCTCATCTACTATCAATGAACTCTCGAAACACCCTTTTAAAAACTCTTTTTTTGTTATCCCTTTTGGAGAAGCCATTTTTTCAGCTATGCTACTTAGTTTTGTTATCATATTTTTTTGCCAAATTTATAAAATTTTTTATCTTATTGTGATCTTTGATGCCTTTTTCTTTTTCAACACCGCTACTTACATCGACCCCATAAAAGTCATATCTGTTTATCTCTTTGATATTTTTTTCATTTAAACCGCCCGCTAGAATGATATTTGAACAATCAACCTCATCAAACCAACTAAGCTCTACTCTTTTTCCTTCTCCGCCATAACTCGTTACAAAAGCATCTACCAAAAAATATCTATCTTTAGGTAAATTGGCTATATCATTTTTGCTTTTAGCTCTTATAACCTCTACATAAGGGTACTCTAGCTTGTCTAAAAACTTTTGTGATACTTCAAAATGAATCTGAGCCAAATCCATATAGCTTTTTTTCATAGTTTCATTGATAAATTCAGGTGTTTCATTGACAAAAAGTCCTACTTTTTTAACAAACGGAGGCAGTTTTTGAGCTATCTCTTTAGCTTTTGTAGGCTCTATATATCTAGGAGATTTTCTATAAAAAACAAATCCCAAAGCATCAGCCCCGACCTCACAAGCAGCCAAAGCATCAGATAGATTTGTAATGCCACAAATTTTGACTTTTGTAATTGAAGTACCCATTCTAAATCCTAAATCCTAAATCCTAAACTTTTAAACTCTTTATAGCTTTACGATAATCATTTTTAAAAACATAACTTCCCGAAACCACTACATCAACACCCGCTTCTTTTAACTCTTTTATATTTTTATCGCTTACCCCTCCATCAACTTCTATAAGAGCATTGGAGCCTTTTTTTATCAGCAACTCTTTCAATCTTTTTGCTTTTTCCAAAACAGTAGGTATAAAAGCTTGACCGCCAAAGCCCGGATTGACACTCATAAGAAGTATCATATCAAGATTGTCAAGTAAAAATTCTACACTTTCCGGTGGAGTTGAAGGATTTAAAACAATTGCCGGTTTTATACCAAGATCTCTAATATGTTGCAAAAGTCTGTGAGGATGTTTTTCTTCTTCTATATGAAAAGAGATATATTTTGGCTTTAAAGGAGCAAATAAATCTACAAAAAAAGTATTATTTTTTACCATAAGATGAATATCAAGGGGCTTACTAGAAACTTCGGCAATATGTTTTACCACTACCGGTCCAAAAGTTATATTTGGCACAAAATGACCGTCCATTACATCTATATGAAGCTTATCCGCTCCTGCTTCACAGATAGCTTTTACTTCATTATCAAGTTTTCCAAAATCACATGAGAGCATACTAGGTGCTACTAACATTTTTTATCCTTTATTTTTCTCAATCCTCAATCCTAAAACCTTTACTTATCTACTTAAAAATAGTTTCAACATCTCACCCTCATATTCGAGCTCTATCAAAACTCCTTTTCTTCCATCGTAATATTCTATCACTTGTTTTATATCATGAAAAACTCTAGGGAGAGTTATCTCTACATCTATCTTATGCAACTTAAAATTTGTTTTAATTTTTGATGACACTATATTTGCGTATTCACTTAGTGCATCATATAATTCATTACTATTTTTAACGTCATCAATAAAAATTTTACAAGTATCAAGAAGTAGATTTTTTGAAAATATCATTGCAAAAGTTGCATTTATCTCTTTGTAGATACCAAATAAAACTACAAAATAATCTCTATCAGTATTTAGATCAAAAATATCAATCTTAACACTTTTTTTCTTTCCTTTTTTCTGAGAAAGCATCTGCGTTATATGCATGGTGGTATCTACAAAAGTATTTAAATGTGTTATAATATTTTTTGTTAGTTTTGTACTTTTTATAGGTACTTTTCCTCCGCTTAATGATTCTTTTTTTATATCTTCGTCAGATAAAAATTCATCCATGTTTTTATATAGTATGATACCGGAATCTTCTAAGTCATTTTTGAGTTTCTCGCTCAACTTCTTGTCATCAACTCCTACCATACAAAATGTAGTACCATATTCAGCCCCGGCAGTAGAAAGTTTTGCAAGAAAATTAACTCCGTGAATATTCATAGATGATACTTGAGTTATATCAAAAATAAATAGTTTAAAACCTACTCTCAAAAGATTATTATGATAGGTAAGATCAAATTTTTTGA
>JALVWI010000085.1 GCA_027038335.1 Campylobacterales bacterium
CTTCTAAAGATTCAACTGAAAGGTCTATCATATGAGAGCTAAAAAGTGGTTTTCCAAGTCTTTTAAAATGCTGTTCACCTGCATCTAAAAGTGCATCTATCCAAGGAAGTAGTTTTCTGTTGGCATGGTCTGTGTGAAGGATAACCGGTATGCCGTAAGCTTCCGCTAATGTATGTACATACATTGCACCGCTGATAGCTCCTAAAATCGCACCTTTAGAGCCATCTAACCCTTTTCCCGCAAAAAAGGCTGCTCCTCCGTTTGAAAATTGTACAATAATAGGAGAATTTACACTTTTTGCCGATTCGAGTGCAGCATTTACGGAGTTAGTTCCTACAACATTTACCGCCGGAAGTGCAAATTGTTCCTCCTTTGCTATGGAGAAAAGTTTTTGCATATCACTTCCCGATACAACTCCCGGTTTTAAAATATCAGATATTTTTTTAGCACTCATTTGTTGCTCCTATGTTAAAATTTTTCTATTTTTGCAGTTTTTCTTAATTTTTTAGCGATTGCTTTAACATTTTTCTGAAACTTTTGAACTTTTAATTGAGCTTTTATCCTATCTTTTACCGCATCAAAAGGGATATTACCACCGGGTTTTTTATCTTGGAGATATATAACATGATAACCAAATTGTGTTTTTACAGGTGTTTTAGTAATCTCACCTTTTTTAAGAGCAAATGCAGCTTTTGAAAACTCAGGAACCATTCTTCTAGCACTAAACCATCCAAGTTCTCCACCGTTTGCTCCGCTAGGTCCTGTTGATTTGGTTTTTGCTAACTCTACAAATTTATCTTCAAGTTTTTTACCGCTTAAACCTTTTAACTGATTTATTATATCTTTTGCTTCTTTTTCAGTTTTTACCAAGATATGTCTAGCCTTAACTTGTGGAGGTTGTTTAAATTTGTTTTTGTTTTGATTATAAAATTCTTTTGCTTCTTTATCGGTGACTTTTGCTTTTGAATACTGTTCTTTCATCCACACTTCAAGAGCCAAATCACTTTTAACTTTTGCTAGAGCTTCTTTAAAAGCTTTAGTTTTTTCTATACCGCTTTTTATGGCTTTTGAAGTCAAAAGTTTACTGTCTATCACTTGATCAAGTATCTTTTGTTGAGTTTGTTTAGGAAGTTGGTTGAAGTTAATTCTTGGATTTCTTATAACCATTGCTATGTCACCTGCTGTGACATTCATACCGTTTACTTTTGCATACACTTTTTGGGCTGCATAACTTGCACTTGTTAGCATCACTGATGCTGCTACTACACTTAAAATAATCTTTCTCATTTTTATCCTTTGTTAAAATTTTTAAAATTATACTCTTGAAAAGTAACTAAAGAGTAAATCAACTCATATTGTGATATACATTTTGCACATCATCATCATCTTCTAAAACATCTATCAGTTTTTCTACTTTTATGGCTGTTTCATCATCAACATCTACTTCATTATTTGCTACAAGTTCTATAGAACTTTCTTGGATGTCTGCTCCACTATCTTCGATAGCTTTTAGTAATTCATTAAAATCACTAGGTTCACATTCAAAAAGTAAAAAGTCATCAAACTCCTTTATATCGCTAGCACCGTTATCCATAGCTATTTCCATGATTTCTTCATCTTTATCGCTTTTAGCTACAGTTATGATACCCTTTTTATCAAACATCCAAGCAACACAACCGCTTTCACCCATGCTTCCGCCGTTTTTGGAAAAAGCATGTCTGACTGAGGCTACGGTTCTATTTTTATTGTCTGTCATACACTCAACCATGATAGCAACTCCGCTAGGTCCATATCCTTCGTAAGTTATCTCATCATAATGAACACCTTGAAGGTTACCTGTAGCTTTGTCTATGGCTCTTTGGATATTGCTCTGAGGCATAGAGACAGCTTTTGCTCTTTCTACCGCAAGTCTTAAAGCTGCATTACTATCAAGATCACCGCCACCTGCTCTTGCTGCTGTTGCTATATCTTTGATAGCTTTTGTAAAAACTTTGCCCTTTATGGCATCTTGTTTAGCCTTTACATGTTTAATTTTTGACCATTTATTGTGTCCAGACATATATATCCTTAAAACTTAAATTGTTAGAGGATTATACTTAATGTTTTATTAAAGTATTGTAAAACGAAATAGGGGTCAGGTGATAGTAATAGCATGAGTGCTATTACTATCACCTGACCCCTATACTAAAAACAGTGGATTGAGTATAATATCAAAAAAAATCCATTGGAGAAAATAAAGTGCAGTTAAAAAGAGTAAAACAAGCTATTGAGGATATCAAGTCTGGAAAAATGGTTATCATGATAGATGATGAGGATAGAGAAAATGAAGGAGATTTGGTATATGCGGCAACTTTTTCTACTCCTCAAAAAGTGAATTTTTTAGCAAGCTATGCTAAAGGGTTGATATGTGTTTCAGTTACAGACGATATATCAAAAAGGCTTGAGCTTTCACCTATGGTTACACATAATGACTCTCAACATGAGACAGCTTTTACAGTTACGGTTGATGCAAAAGAGTGTACTACCGGCATATCAGCTTATGAAAGGGATATGACTATAAAAGTTTTGGCTGATTATAACTCAAAGCCTAGTGATTTAGTACGACCGGGTCATATATTTCCTCTTATTGCCAAAAAGGGTGGGGTGCTTGTGAGAACCGGACACACCGAAGGTTCAGTTGATATATGCAAAATAGCTGGAGTAGCACCCGTTGCTGTGATTTGTGAAATCATGAAAGATGACGGAACGATGGCAAGAAGAGATGACTTGGAAAAATTTGCTAAAAAGCATGGTTTAAATATCGTATATATTTCAGATCTTGTCGAATATAGACTCCAAAATGAATCACTTGTTAGAGAGGTAGCTCAAGCAAGAGTTAAGTTTATGGATAGTGATGCTAAAAGGATTGATTATATAGATCATAAAAGCTCTCATCATATTGTATATCAATTTGGAATTTTAGATAAAGATAGTAATGTAAAATTTCATAATATTGGACTTGATATAGAATTACTTTCAAATAGTAAAAAATATAATAATTTGATAAAATCTATAAAATATCTTCAAAAAAATGGAGGTTTGCTTATATTTTTAGAAAAAGAGGAACAAAAAAATCCTTACATGAAAGAGTACGGCATAGGAGCAGGAATACTAAAAGATATGGGTGTAAAAGATATCAACCTTCTTGTCGGAAAAAAAGGTGTAGA
>JALVWI010000086.1 GCA_027038335.1 Campylobacterales bacterium
ATTTTACTCTTTAAAATATAAATTTTATTTTAAGTTAGAGCCTTTTTTGCTTAAAATTAATATTTTAGGGGTCAGGTGATTAGTTATTAGAACTTTTTTACATTGTTGAAACAGGGAAATAGTGATTCGTGATTCGTTATTCGTGAGTGGCGGTGTCTTTATGCTTTTCTTTACTCCTTTACTCCTTTACTCCTTGTCTTTAAGTATATGTAGAAGATTAGTGATATGGCTATCATAATGATAGAGAGTAGTTGTCCCATGGTCATCCATCCGCAGCATATAAAACCGAGTTGAATGTCTGGTTGTCTGTAAAATTCAGCGGTAAATCTGGCTATACCATACAATATACCGTATAAAGTGATAAGTTCACCGTTAAATTTTTTGTGTTTTCTGTATAAAAAAAGCAGTATAAATATCAAAAAACCCTCTAAAAATGCTTCATATAGTTGAGAGGGGTGTCTTAGAACTCCATCCACATATATCCCCCAAGGTTTATCTGTTACTCTTCCTATGAGCCTTTGGTTTAAAAAGTTTCCTATTCTTCCAAATATATACCCTGCCGGCACGGCAACAGCAACTATATCCATAAGCATCCAAAAATTTTTCTTATATTTTTTTACATACAGATATGAACCTAGCAAAAAGCCTACAACAGCACCATGATAACTCATACCGCTTATGCCTACAAATTTGCCGTCCATGAAAGGATTGAAAATTTGCCAAGGGTGTGTTAGATAGTATATAGTATGTGGATCATAAAAGAGAATATACCCAACTCTTGCTCCAAGTATCACTCCTACTTCAACCCATATAAAATAATTATCCAATTCTTCTTGTGTTATAGGTAGTTTATCGTGTTTTACAAGCCATTTAGCCATATATAAAGCCGATATAAGAGCTAAAACATACATTATACCGTACCAATGTACGCTTATACTTCCTATCTTAAACGCTATCGGAGAGAAATGTTGATAAATATGATTCCAGTATTGCATGTTGCTCCTTTTTTAAGGCGTAAAGGAGGATAGGAGTAAAGGTGTAAAAAATAATAAAAAAATTCTAAATCCTACAACCTAAATCCTAAATCCTCATAATGCTTCCGCTATTAACTCTATGGGATTTTTAAAGATGACTTTTGAATTGTTGTAATGAAGAGAGTTTGTTATCTGCATTCTACATGCACTACACTCCGCACTTACTATATCAGCTCCACTCTCATCTATCATGGCTGCTTTTGGAAGTCCTGCGGCTTTTGCAAGATGAAACTTTTCACTTTGCATTGTAACCCCGCCAAATCCACAGCATCTATTTGGATCACTCATCTCTTTTATAGCATAATTTTTACCTACTAAAGCTCTTGGCTCTTTGTAAATACCTTGCATCTTTTTAGCATGACATGGGTCGTGATAAGTGACTATCTCACTCATCTTTTTTCCCTTTTTTCCAAGAATTTCACCAAGATCGGTCTCTTTTTCAAGCCACTCGGTCGCCATATATATCTTTTTGTTTAATTTTTCCACTCTTTTTTTCCACTCAGGCTTATCGTGAAAAAAGTGCAAATAATCCTGCTTTAGCATAGCTGAACAGGTAGCTTCGGGAACTATGATGGCATCAACATCATCTATAAAACTTTCAAAATACTCTATATTGTGTTTAGCAAGGTAATCAACCGTATCAAAATCACCTGTAAAATACGCCGGAGCACCGCAGCAGAGTTGGTTTTTGATAAGATAGGCATCAGTTTCTAAGGTTTTTAATATCTTTAAAAGTGCTTTTCCTATGTCGGTATAAGTATAATTTGCCAAACATCCTATAAATATAGCGACTTTTCTTTTTCCTCCGTTTTTTATCACTTCCGGGTATGAATTGAGAAAAGTTTTAGCTTTTGCACTCGGTAAAAATCTATCCTTTTTTATAATAGGCATGGAAAATCTAGGTGTCATGGCATTTTGTTTTTCATGTATCTTAAATCCACAAGTTTGAAAAACATAACCGAACTTTGCCAATATATCCATAATTTTTCTATGTCTTAGCAAAAAGAAAAAAAACTTTTTATACCAAGCAAGCCCATATTTTTTTCTTATATCATTTCTAACTTGCTCTATGACCATATCCACAGGTAAATCATTGGGGCATATTTCAGTACAAGCCGTACATAAAAAGCAACTCTCAAATATATCTTTTGCATTTTTATCAAGCTCCAAATCACCCCTTTTATAAGCTCCCAAAAGATCTAAAAATCCCCTAGGACTTGTTACTTCATCAGCATTTACATTGTGAATAGTGCAAGTAGGTATGCACTTACCGCACTTGATACATTGCTCACTTACTGAAGTGATAGGAGAGTTGTCAATTTTCAATGTTTATTCCTTTTATTCGTAACTCGTAATTCGTAACTTGTGATTAGTGATTAGAAACTAAAACCTACAACCTAAATCCTAAACCCTTATTAAACAGTTCGGCTAAACCTTCTTTTGCTTTCGGGTATCTTTTTAAGATAAGCATCAAACGGCATAGCTATATTTCTTATGAGCATTGTACCGGTAGGGCTTATTTTTATAAAGTTTTCATCGATGCTTACTAGATCCTCTTTTTCAAACTCTTCAAGTTCATTTAACGCATCTTTAAAATGCTCTTTAAACTCTATATCAAACTCTTTTTCTACTCTTTTTATATCAAGTTTGAAGTTTGCCATAAGCTCCATTATGACTGATTTTCTTAAAATGTCATCTTGATTTAGTTTTATACCTCTTTGAACAGGGAGTTTTCCTTCGTCTAAAGCTTTTTCATAATTTTTCATATCTTTATGATTTTGTACATAGTGTGATACGCCCTCGCCGATACTAGTCAAGCCTATACCTATAAGATCCGCTCCGCCTTTTGTGGTGTATCCTTGGAAATTTCTGTGAAGTTCACCTTTTTCTATCGCTTTAAAGAGTTCATCTTCAGGTTTTGCAAAGTGATCCATGCCTATCATTTTGTAGCCGTTAGATGTTAGATAGTCTATAGTATATTTTAGTATCTCAAGTTTGGTACTTGGATTTGGAAGTGTTGTTTCATCTATCTTTCTCATCGTTTTTTTCATCCAAGGAACATGGGCATAATTAAATATAGCAAATCTATCCGGATTTAAACTGATAGCTTTTTCGAGTGTTTCTTGAAAAGTTTCGAGTGTTTGATACGGTAATCCGTATATTAAGT
>JALVWI010000087.1 GCA_027038335.1 Campylobacterales bacterium
CCTTTGGAGGCGGTTTTTTTGCTTTGGTGGCTGCGGGGATACTATCTTATGCCGGTAAAATGGATATAACCATCTCTATAACGGTTGCATTTATAGCAAATTTTATAGGTGATACGGTTCTATTTTATATAGCAAGATACAATAAGTCTATAGTGATGCCCTATATAAAAAAGCATAGAAGAAAGTTAGCCCTTAGTTCAATAATGATGAAAAAATATGGAGATAAAATTATATTTTTTCAAAAATTTATCTATGGAGTTAAAACTTTAGTGCCTATTGCTATAGGACTTACTAGATATGACTTTAAAAAATTCACTATTTACAATCTCATCTCAGCTCTTATATGGGCTTTGATTTTCGGTCTTGGAAGTTTTTATAGCGGTAAATATCTCATGGAGGTAGCTTTGTATCTAAAAAACCATATCTACATAACTCCTGTCATTTTAGCAATACTACTATATCTTATGTGGCTATATATGGAAAAGGCAACGAGAAAATCGTAACTCGTGATTTGTAATTAGTCAATAGCAAGAGAGTAAAATAAAATTGCTTGCAATTTTCAACTAATCACGAATCACGAATCACGAATCACGAATCACTAATCACGAATTACTAATCACGAATCTCCCTTGCATTTTTCACTATATCTATACCGTATCTCTCTCTTAGCCTTCCTATCCTTTTATATAGATTATCTATCCGTTTGTCATATTCATAATCTATTAGAGAGTAGATATGATTTTTATGACTGTAAAAATGTGATAGTGATAGAGAGAGTCTTATAATTTTACTATTTTTATAAATATCAATTTCATCAAAAAGCTTTATAAACTCCTCTTTTAAAAATGATTCTGTAAAGATCCTATTGTAAGTTTTATGTTTTTTTGATTTCTCTTTAAATTCATACTTTATGCCCAAAAAGAGTGTGGTTGGTTTTTTATCAACTTTTAAAAGTATAAAGCTAAGATGTCTTACAAGTATATATATCCTTCTTCTTATCTCATCTCTATCTAAGATAGGGTCAAATGTTCTTGAGATACCTATGCTTTTTCTCTCTTTTTGTCTGTTTATATCCTCTTTGAAAGTTCCTGCTATCTTATCATATAGCTCTTTTCCCGCACGACCCCAAGAGTATAAAAGAGTTTTTGAGTTATAAACATCAAGTAGGGTATATTTTTTATAGTTAAGAAGTTTTTTTCTCCAAGCCCTACCTATACCCGGAAAATCCTCTATGGGAATATCTTTTATAAACTCTTTTATTTTATCTTTTGGTATCATTTTTACGCCGTTTGGTTTTGCTTTTGAAGTTGCTAACTTTGCTATCCATTTGGTATCAGCTATTCCTATAGATATGGGTAGGTTAAATATAGTTTTTATCTCTTTTTGTAAGTTTACGGCAAATTCAAATATCTCCTCATCTCTAACCCAGCCAAAACTATCCGCAAAAAATTCATCTATACTATACTGCTCTACAAGCGGCAATTTTTTTTCTAAAAAGTGCCTTAATTTAAAAGATAGAGTATGATAAAGCATCATATTTGGAGGAAGCACTATAAGATGTGGGCAAAGTAGTAATGCCTCTCTTATACTCATACCGGTTTTTATGCCGTATCTTCTTGCTTCATAGCTGGCAGTCGTGATGATGCCTCTTATCCTATCTTTATCTTTGAAAAACTCTTTATCATATCTACTCTTTTTTGAAAAAAACAAAGATGCTACAAATGCTCCATTGTTTGCTATCATAGCTTTTTTATTGGAAGTGTGATTTGAAAATATAAATTGATCACTTCTTCCGCCGACTGCTACTTCTTTACCTAAAAGAGTTTTATCTTTTGTTCTCTCACAAGAGACAAAGAATGAGTCAAGGTCAAGATGTAGTATCATGATATTAACTCAAAAGGCTATCTCTCCCATTTTTGCAAAACTTTCTACTGCTTTATCTATCCACTTATTTATCATTTTAAATATATACATTTGTTATCTCCTTGATATTTTTTAAAATTATACAATTTTTGAAAAATATGATATAATAATATTTCAATTTGAAATATTGGAGCGATTATGAAGAGGCTAAAAGAAGTATTTGATACTATGAAAGATATCATCTCAAGTGAATTGGGTGAGAAAAAAGTTTATGATAAAGACTTAGCAAAAGCTTTAGGGGTTCATCAAACGACTCTTGCTACTATAAAAAAAAGAGGCAAGATTCCTTATGATAGAGTGCTTGATTTTTGTGCAAAAAGAAAGATCTCTATCAATTGGCTTTTGTATGATCAAGTGATAGACAGTATAAGAGATGAAACAGAGAAATTTGCCCGTATAAGATACTTTAACGATATTTATGCAAGTGCGGGTGGAGGAGCTTTTAACTATGAAGAGAAAAGTGAATATATAAGTATAGATAAAAAGATACTTGAACACCTTGGTATAAATAATGCAAAAGAGATAGAAGCTATCAATGTTTTAGGTGAGTCGATGGAGCCTACTTTGAAAGATGGAAGTGTTGTTTTTATAGATAAAAGTGATAAAAGTATAAAAAAAGGAGGTATATTTGTACTCTCAAGTAATGATGGGCTTTTTATAAAAAGAGTTTTATACGGGATAGGAGAAAGTTGTGATATTATCTCCGACAATCCCGCCTATCCTATACAAACGATGCCTAAAGGAAGCTTTGAAGTCATAGGAAAAGTGATAGGCTCAGTTAGCAGACTGAGTTAAGAGCATATTTAATAGTGCTATTAAATATTTTGATGTAGATATTCCAAGAGAAGGTATGAGCGGAAGAGATATTGGACAGATTTATCCCGTTGGAAAGCTAATTTACACTACCAATCCTATAGAATTATTAATTACAAAAAGAAGGATAAAACATAAAGGCTCATTCTCTACTATAGAACTAGCTTTAAAAATACTTTGTCTCTCAACCTAGTAGGTTCAAGATAAATGGAATAAAAATAAAGGTAAAAATTGGAGTAAGATTTACCCTCAACTTTGCATATTTTTTCAAGATATTTGATAAAATATGCAAAGTGAGAAATGAGGGTTTGAGGTAGTTTGTACAGTTTATTTATTTTATAAGCTCTATTATCTAAAACTTTTAACAGCTTCTACCATATTTTTAAGACTAGGTTTTACCTCTTCCCATTTTCTAGTTTTTAAACCGCAATCAGGATTGATCCACAACTGCTTTTTC
>JALVWI010000088.1 GCA_027038335.1 Campylobacterales bacterium
TAAGCAATAAAACAAAAGATATGATTGCTCAAGGAAAAATTTCACAAGGACATGCTAAAATTTTAATAGGACTTGATAAAAAAGAGGAAGAGAGTATAGTAAATAGCATAATAGGGCAAAAATTAAGCGTAAGAGAGACTGAAAGTTTAGTAAAAAGTATTAAGTCTAAAAACAAGTCTTACTCACATATTTCAAGTCAAAAAGAGGAGATAACAAATCTCAATGAAGTGGTTAAAAAAATAAAATCATTAAATATAAAATGCAAAAAAAGAGATAATAAAATTATTTTAGAGTTTAAGAATAGTAAAGAAGTGGAGAAATTATTAAATAAATTTAGATAATAATATAATATTAATAATAAATTTTAGTTATTTAATAAAAGTTTATAAATACTTTTGATAAAATACTAAAATTTATAACCGGCTTTTATGTATCTTGTATTTTTTGATAAACAAATATACATTTAGATACAGGATGGATTTATAGGTTGAGCAAAATCTAGTTAATAACAACTAAGGAGTAACAATGTTGGATATAAGTCCGGGTTTATTGTTGTTAGTTACGGTAATTTTTATCTTTTTAATATTTACATTAAATAAGATATTATATAAACCGTTACTTACTTTTATGCACAATAGAGATGAATCTATAAAAAATGATTTAGAAGAGGCAAAGAAAAACAGTAGTAATGTTTCTCATTTTGAAGCTGAAGCTGAAAGTATCATAAAGCATGCCAAAAATGAAGCATATAAGATACGAGAAGAAGCAATAAATTCTGCCAAAGCAAAAGCTCATGAAAAGATAGAAGCAAAAAAAGTAGTTTTGGAAAAAGCTTATGAGACTTTTTTAAATGAGTTAAGCAAAGAAAAAGATGAGCTTAATTCAAAATTAAATAGTGAATTACCGGTTTTTAAAGATAGTTTAAAAACAAAACTTAGTCAAATTTAAGGAGATAAAATTGTTTTTGAAGATACTTATACTACTTTCTCCACTAGCACTTTTTGCAAGTGATGGAGGTACGGATATCGTACCTAGGACTATAAACTTTTTGATCTTTGCTGCAATTCTTTATAGATATGTCGCAACACCTATAAAAAACTTTTTTAAAGGTAGAAGTGACGAAATAGTCAACACTTTAAAATCAATTCAGCAAAAGGTAGAAGAGTCTAAAAAAGCAAAAGAGGAAGCTCTGAAAAAACTTGAAGAGTCAAAAATCTTAGCTAAAAGTTTAGTTGAAGATGCGAAAAAAGAGGCTGAACTCATCGTAAATAAGATAGAAAATGATACAAAAAATGAGCTTGAATTGTTGGACAAATATCACCAAGAGAGACAAGAGATAGAAAAAAGAAAGATGGTAAAAACAGTTGTTGCTGAAACTATCGGCTCTCTTTTTTCTAGAGATATTCAAACTTTTGACAATAGTGAGCTTGTTAATATTGTTATGAAAAAGGTTGCATAAATGGTACCTGTAGTAGCTAAAAAATATGTAAAAGCACTTTTAGAAAGTTCAAATGATAAAAGTATAAAAAAGTATTACGATAATTTACAAGTATTAAGTGAAGCGTATGCTCTAGAAAAAATGAAAAATATAATGCTTTCTCCAACTATTTCAAAAGATGAAAAATATAAGTTTATCATCTCATTGATAGAAAAAAGTGATAAAAAGTTTTCTAATTTTATAAAAATATTAGTAGAAAATGATAGAATGAATTTAGTACCTGCTATTTGTGATGAACTTAGATATCAATTATCAATAAAAGAAAATAAATTTGTAGGACATATTATAAGTAATTCCGAAGTAGATGAAAAAAGTATTAAAAATATCGAAGAGAAATTAAGCTCAAAATTTGATTCATCAATACTTTTGGAAAATATAAAAAGTGATTACCCCGGTATTAAAATAGAAATAGAAGACTTAGGTGTCGAAATTAGTTTTTCGATTGATAGATTGAAAGCTCAAATGACTGAGCATATACTAAAAGCAATATAAAAACTAAAGGAGTGCTCAAGTGAGTTCAAAGATTAAAGCGGACGAAATTAGTTCAATTATAAAAGAGAGGATTGATAATTTCGAATTAAGTGTAGATATCGAAGAGACCGGAAAGGTCATCTCTGTTGCTGACGGAATTGCACAAGTTTACGGACTAAAAAATGTAATGGCCGGAGAAATGGTAGAGTTTGAAAACGGAGAACAAGGTATCGCTCTAAACTTGGAAGAATCAAGCGTAGGTATAGTAATACTAGGAACCGGCAAAGGTATAACAGAGGGAACATCAGTCAAAAGAGAGGGTAAACTTTTAAAAGTACCTGTTGGCGACGCTGTTGTCGGCAGAGTTGTCAATCCTTTAGGAGAGCCTATAGATTCTAAAGGACCAATTGAAGCTGAAGAGTATAGGTTTGTTGAAGAAAAAGCTCCCGGTATTATGGCTAGAAAGTCAGTTCATGAGCCTTTGCAAACAGGTTTGAAAGCTATCGATGCTCTTGTGCCTATCGGAAGAGGACAAAGAGAGCTGATTATAGGTGATAGACAAACAGGTAAAACTACAGTTGCAGTTGATACCATTATCAATCAAAAAGGTCAAGATGTTGTTTGTATCTATGTTGCCATAGGTCAAAAGCAATCAACTGTTGCACAAGTTGTAAAAAAACTTGAAGAGTATGGTGCAATGGATTATACTATAGTTGTAAATGCAGGTGCAAGTGACTCAGCTGCACTTCAATATCTTGCACCTTATGCAGGTGTTACAATGGGCGAGTTTTTTAGAGATAATTCAAGACATGCCCTTATCATTTATGATGATTTGAGTAAGCATGCGGTTGCTTATAGAGAGATGTCTCTTATCCTAAGAAGACCTCCGGGAAGAGAAGCATATCCGGGAGATGTATTTTATCTACATTCAAGACTACTTGAAAGAGCTGCAAAGCTTAGTGATGATCTAGGTGCAGGAAGTTTGACTGCTCTTCCTATCATCGAAACTCAAGCAGGAGATGTTTCAGCATATATTCCGACAAATGTTATCTCGATTACTGACGGTCAGATTTTCTTGGAAACTGATCTATTTAACTCTGGAATTAGACCTGCTATAAATGTCGGTCTTTCAGTATCAAGAGTCGGTGGTGCCGCTCAGATAAAAGCTATCAAACAAGTTGCGGGAACCTTGAGACTTGATTTGGCTCAGTATAGAGAACTTCAAGCTTTTGCACAGTTTGCTAGTGATTTGGATGAGACAAGTAGAAATCAACTTGAAAGAGGACAAAGAATGGTCGAAGTGCTTAAGCAGCCTCCATATTCTCCACTTCCTGTTGAGAAACAAGTTGTTATTATTTATGCAGGTGCGAATGGATATCTTGATGATATAGATGCCAATAGTGTTACAAAATTTGAAGCTGAGCTATATCCATTTATTGAGGCTAAATATCCTTCTATACTTGAAGATATAAAAACTAAGCAAAAGATTGATGATGAGATAAAAGCACAATTAAATAAAATATTGGATGAGTTTAAAGCAACTTTTGAAGCAAAGTAGGGTAAAAAAATGGCAAATCTAAAAGATATAAAAAGAAAAATCGGTAGCGTTAAAAATACCCAAAAAACAACTAGAGCTATGAAGCTTGTTTCTACTGCAAAGCTTATGAAAGCTAAACTTGCGGCTGAACAATCTCAAGCTTATGCCATCAAAATAAATGATATTTTGTCAGAAATTTCTCACAAAATAAATAAATATAGAGTAGGTGGTATAAAAAGTAAATTTTTTGATATTAATGACAATCCAAAAGTTGTTGATATTATA
Organism: Campylobacterales bacterium; assembly: GCA_027038335.1. Taxonomy (GTDB): domain Bacteria; phylum Campylobacterota; class Campylobacteria; order Campylobacterales; family JALSKU01; genus JALSKU01. Next base: position 3,792 of record JALVWI010000088.1, read on the forward strand.
TTTGTAACTGCTGATAAAGGTTTGTGCGGAGGCTTTAATATACAAACTATTAAAGCTGTAAATAATTTGCTCGAAGAGTATAAAGCAAAAAAAACTAAAGTAAGACTTAAGGCAATAGGTAAAAAAGGTATAGGGTATTTCAATTTTAAAGGTATTGAACTATATGAAAAAAAAGTTGGAGTAAGTTCTGCACCTAGTCCTGAAATGGCAGCTGAGATCATCAATGAGTCTATAAATGACTTTTTAGAGAATAAGACTGATAGAGTTATACTTATTCATAACGGTTATAAAAATATGATTTCACAGGAATTGAAGATAAACACTATTGTTCCAGTTAAAACATTTGATCCTCCGGAGGATACTTCAACTTCTATGATAGAGGTTGAGCCTGAAGATAACACTGAGCTTTTGGAAAATTTACTCAAGATGTATTTTGAGTACAATATGTACTATGCTCTTATTGATTCTTTAGCAGCTGAACATAGTGCTAGAATGCAGGCGATGGATAATGCAACCAATAATGCAAACGAAAGAGTTCAAGAATTGACCTTGGAGTACAACAAAGCAAGACAAAGTGCGATTACTACAGAGTTGATCGAGATCATTAGTGGTGTTGAAGCACAAAAGTAATAAATAGTTTAATAAGTAGTTAAAAAAAGGAGATAAATTAATGGATGGAGTTATAAGCCAGATTTTAGGGCCAGTCATTGATGTTGATTTTGAAGGTAAACTACCTGAGATCAATGACGCCTTAGAAGTGGTATATGAAGTAGAGGGTAAAACTCACAAGCTTATTCTTGAAGTTGCCGCACATTTAGGCGACAATACGGTAAGAACCATAGCTATGGATATGAGTGAGGGTTTGGTTAGAGGTCTAAAAGTAAAAGCCTTAGGTTCACCCATCAAAGTACCTGTTGGAGAAGAAGTTCTTGGTAGAATTTTTAATGTTATAGGTGATGTTGTTGATAATGGTGAGCCGGTTGTGGCTAAAAATAAGTGGTCAATTCACAGAGATCCACCTCCTTTTGAAGACCAAAGTACAAAGTCTGAAATATTTGAAACCGGTATAAAAGTAGCAGATTTGTTAGCTCCTTATGCAAAAGGTGGTAAGATAGGACTATTTGGCGGTGCAGGAGTCGGTAAGACAGTTATCATTATGGAACTTATCCACAATGTTGCTTTCAAACATAGCGGTTACTCTGTATTTGCCGGAGTTGGAGAAAGAACAAGAGAAGGTAATGACCTATATAATGAAATGAAAGAATCGAATGTACTTGATAAAGTTGCCTTGTGCTATGGTCAGATGAATGAGCCTCCGGGAGCAAGAAATAGAATTGCTCTAACAGGTCTTACAATGGCAGAATACTTTAGAGATGAGATGGGACTTGATGTTTTGATGTTTATAGATAATATCTTTAGATTTGCCCAAAGTGGATCAGAAATGTCTGCTCTTTTAGGAAGGATTCCTAGTGCGGTCGGTTATCAGCCTACACTTGCAAGTGAAATGGGAAAACTCCAAGAGAGGATTACATCAACCAAAAAAGGCTCAATCACTTCAGTTCAAGCTGTATATGTACCTGCAGATGACTTGACAGATCCTGCACCTGCGACAGTTTTTGCACACTTAGATGCTACAACAGTTTTAAATAGATCTATTGCAGAAAAAGGTATTTATCCAGCTGTTGATCCGCTTGATAGTACTTCAAGACTACTTGATCCAAATATAGTTGGAGAAGAACACTATAAAGTTGCTAGAGGCGTTCAAGCTGTTCTTCAAAAATATAAAGATTTGCAAGATATTATCGCGATCTTAGGTATGGATGAACTTAGTGAAGAAGATAAGCAAGTAGTTGAAAGAGCTAGAAAAATAGAAAAATTTCTATCTCAACCTTTCTTTGTTGCAGAAGTTTTCACAGGAAGTCCCGGAAAATATGTAACATTGGAAGAGACAATTGCCGGTTTTAAAGGAATATTAGAAGGTAAGTATGATCATTTACCTGAAAATGCATTTTATATGGTTGGTAACATAGAAGAAGCTATAGAAAAAGCTGAAAAAATGAAAAACAGTTAGCTTAAGCTAACTGTTTTTTTGTAAGGATAGTTTATGGATACATTAAAACTTGAGATAGTTACCCCTAAAGGTCCTATATTTAACGGTGATGTTAAAAGTATAACACTTCCCGGAAGTGAGGGTGAGTTTGGAGTACTTCCCGGACATGCCGCAGTTTTGACACTTTTAAAAACAGGTGTTATAGATATAGAAAAAAGTAATGGTAAGCATGATTTGGTTGCTATTAGTAGCGGATATGCTGAAGTTGATGAAAGTGGAGTAAATATACTGGCTGACGGTGCGGTATATATAGGTGGAGATGAAAAAGAGAGTGAGATAGCTGACTCGCTTAAAAAGATTGAAAGTTTATTGGACGACATAAAGAGTGATCCGTATGTTACTGAGAGTGTTTTGGCTCGTGTAAAAAACATAAAAACTTCTTAATACAATATGAATATAGTTGATCTCTTTTTAAATTACTTATCAAGAAGTAGCGAGATAACCATAGCAGTTTTACTATGGTTATCTTTATATTTTTTGATAACTTTATGGGTTACAGTCTATAGATATCTTTATATCAATTCTTTAATTAAAAAAGAAAAATCCTCATTAGAGGGTATGCTTATGGGTAGTACTACCGTAAGAGCAGATTCGATTTTGAGAAAATGTACTAGTAGTTACAAAGGCAGTGATGCTGTTTTTGAAGTATGTATTAATATAGCTCAAAAAAATGCTACTTCCTATTTATCTATACTTTCTACTATATCTTCCACATCTCCTTTTATAGGACTTTTTGGAACAGTTGTAGGAATATTGGAAACTTTTTCAAAACTCGGTGGAACTACTAGTGCATCATTAAATGTAATAGCACCTGCAATTAGTGAAGCTTTAGTAGCAACAGCAGGCGGTATACTTGTTGCTATTCCGGCATACAGTGGATATATCATGCTTAAGCGTAAAGCTTATGATTATCTAAGTATCGTTGAGAGAGAAAAATTGCTCCTGATAAACAATTTGAGTAAAGATATACAGAAAAGTTGATGAATATTGATTGGGAAGAAAAACCGGATCTAAATATCACGCCGTTGGTTGATATTATGCTTGTACTTCTTGCTATATTGATGGTTACTACTCCTGCGATAATATATGAAGAAAATATAAAACTTCCTGTTGGTAGTAAAACAAAATCACTTGGAAAGATACCTGATCTTGAGGTGAGAATAACAAAAGATAAAAAAGTTTTCGTAGGTAAAAATCAATACCAATATAATGCTTTTGCGGATAGTTTTATACTTTTTTCAAAATCAATTCCAAAAAGTACAACAGTTTATATCAGAGCTGATAAAAGCTTACAATACGGTTCTATTATGTATATATTAAAAAGTGTCAAAGAGGCAGGATTTTCTAAAGTTTCCCTAGTTACCGAAGGGTAAATATGGAGAAAGAGAGTAGATATTTTTTTATAGGCGGATTTGTAGCTGTTCTGATATATACATTTTTGCTTTTTTTTATTTTTTCATATATAAATAAATATGAGGAAAAATCTAAACAATATACAAGTAAAAAAAATAGTTTTATTGAAATTTCAATAAAAGAGTACAAAAATAAGAAAACAAAAAATAAAATACCAAAAAGGCAAATTAAAAAGAAAAATATTTCCAAAAAGAAGATAAATAAAAAAAATAAAAAGATTAATAAATCTTCAAAAAGAACAATTCATACAAAATCTCTCAAATCACTTTTTAGCGGTATTAATACAAAAAAATATTTTAAAAAAGAACAAAATTTGACTAAAAAAGCCAATCTTAATAGCAGAATTCCTAGTAGTGTAAAAAAAATCTCTAAATTGACACAAACTAAAGAAAAAAAGACAGCTTCAAGTATAGTTAAAAGTTTAAGTTTGGAAGATGCAGATCAAACAAAAAGTCAAAAAAGCGGTGAATATAATAAATATATAGGTAAGATAAGTGATATGCTTGATAGCAAATGGCAAGAGACTCCGGGGACATTGCCCGGCAATAGTGCAAAAGTTACTGTAAGTATAGATAAGTTTGGAAATTTCAGCTATAAAATAGACGAACTTTCATATAATAATGAGTTTAATGCCAAGTTGGAGAGCTTTCTTGAAAGTTTAAAAGATGAAACTTTTCCTCCATGTAAACTTGGAGATCATATTACGATAAAAGTCAATTTTAAAGATGAATAAGGAGTTATGAGTGAAGAAAATATTGCTTATTTTGATTATGTTTAGCTTAGTTTTATTTGGGTACGACGCAACTATAGATATAGTAAAAAAAGGTGATATGTTACCAAAGATAATGGTACAAGATGCAACTTCAGAACAGTTTGCAGATAAACTTTTAGAAAAAAAGATGTTTAAACTTTTAGTTGGCGATTTAAAAATATCAGCTAATTTTATTGTAAATGATAGTTATGTAAAAACTTCATACGAAGGTGACTATAAAGAAAATTTTCAAAGTGATATTGCACCCGATCTTATAGCTAGGTATAAGCTTGAAAAACAAGATAATGATTTAACAGGTTATATGAAACTTATCAATGCAAAAAACGGTTCAATTGTTATGGAAAGTACTTATAAAATTTCAAATAAAAAAAGGTATCCTTTTTTAGCCCATAGAATGATAATAGATATAAATAACAAGTTAGGTTTGCCTTCGGTGGATTGGATGCAGAGATTTGTCGTTTTTGCAAAATATACAGGGAAAAAAAAGAGCGATATTGTTGTTTCAGATTATACTTTGAGTTACCAAAAAACTATAGTAACAGGTGGATTAAATATATTTCCTAAATGGGCAAATAAAAAGCAGAGTGCATTTTATTACTCTTCGTACAATGGAAGAATTCCTACTATTTATAAAGTTGATTTAATAAAAGGAAAAAGATACAAAATCATTTCCGGCAAAGGAATGTTGGTATGTTCCGATGTTAGTAAAGATGGAAATAAGCTATTGCTTACAATGGCACCAAACGATCAGCCGGATATATATTTGTATAATTTACTTACAAAAAGGAAAGAAAGACTTACAAAATTTGGCGGTATTGATGTCAGCGGTAATTTTATAGATAATGAAACTAGGATAGCTTTTATATCTGATAGGCTGGGATATCCGAATATTTTTGCCAAAAGATTAAATATCAACGCTCCGGTTGAACAGTTGGTGTATCAAGGAAAAAATAATAACTCATTTAGTGCCTATGAAAATTATATAGTTTTTTCAAGAAGAGAAGGAGATAGTGAATTTGGTAAAAATAGTTTCAACTTGTATCTTATATCAACCAAAACAGAATATATAAGACAATTAACCGCAACAGGAAAAAATTATTTTCCAAGATTTGCAAACAAAGGTGAAACAATAATGTTTATAAAAAATTACCAAAGACAATCCGCCCTAGGACTTATAAGACTTTATTCAAATAAAAGTTTTTTATTTCCTTTAAAAATTGGTAAAATTCAGTCTCTTGATTGGTAAAATTTAAGAAAAATATGGTAAAATAGTAAGAAAATTTTTAAAAAAAGGATAAAGTGTGAAAAAAATAGTTCTTATCAGTATGAGTACAGCTCTTTTGTTGTTTACCGGATGTAGTAAAAAGACACCTGAAGTCGATATGACAAAAAAAAGTGAGATGAATTCAGTTCAAAATCAACAGCCTACAACTTCTGAAGTTTCCAATATGTCAGGCGAACAAACAACTAATAGCATGGACAATAACGGAAATGATGAAAATTATAAAATAGCTCAGCTTGAGCAAAAAACAAAGATTATTCATTTCAACTTTGACAAATACAATATAAGAGAAGATCAAAAACCTTTAGTAACTGAAGATGCAAATATTATTAATTCTGATGAAGCAAAAGATTTTTCTGTAAAACTTGAAGGTAATACTGATGAGTGGGGTACAGATGAGTATAACTATGCTTTAGGTTTAAAAAGAGCAAAAAGTGTCAAATCAGCTCTTGTTACACTTGGTGTTGATGCAAATAGACTTATGATCATTAGCTACGGAGAGAGCAATCCTGTATGTACAGAGCACAATAAAGCTTGTTGGGCAAAAAATAGAAGAGTAGAATTTAAATTTTTACCATAATATAGTTATCATTTATGCAAAAACAAATCATACTATTGCTAGTTGCTATCAGTATATATGCGTCTGAACCGTCTGCATTTGATGCCGGCAATTTGGACGCATCCCATCCTTATGGTCTTACAAGTAGTGAAAAAGTAATACTTAAAAATAAAAAAGAGGTAAAAACACTTTCTACAAATATAAGTTCTGTTAAAAATGAATTGAGCGATATGCAAGAAAAGATAGATGGTATAAGAAGTGTTGTTGAAGCTCAAAATAACAGAATTTATAAAATTGAACAGTCTATATCAACATTGCAATCAAATGATAAAAATAGATCTATTCAAATCCAAGTATTGAAAGATGACTTAAATAATACAAAAGAGTTACAGATAAAAAATAATCAAAAAGTTAAGCTTGTGCTTGGAGAGTTAAGCTCTTTGATTGATTCTATCAATTCTTCGTATGTTTCAAAAGATATGCTTGCACAAAAGATAAAAGAGTTAGAGGGCAAATTGTATAAAAAGCACAACTCTCAAAAAATTATCTTAAAAAAAGGTAAAACTATCTTTGCAGAAGCAAAAAAAGCTTATAAAGATAAAGATTATAAAAAAGCTAATGAATTATTTAATGCTTCTGTAAAAAAAAGATACCTTCCGGCTACAAGTAATTTTTATCTAGGTGAAATAAGCTATATAAGAAAAAACTATGCAAAAGCTATAGAATTTTACAAAAGAAGTATATCACTTTATGATAAAGCAAGTTTTACTCCAACTTTACTTTATCATACATACATATCTTTCAAAAAGCTTGGTGATAGGAAAAATGCTAAAAAATTTAAAAATATTCTTTTAGTGAAATATCCTAAAAGTAAAGTTGCTAAACTAGTTAAAAAATAATTATCCAAGAAAAATTAATCTACAATAAATCTAATTTTAGTTAAAATCAACTCTAATTTTAACTTAGGAGAAAATATGTCGATCAATGACAATAAAGTAGTATCATTTGAGTATGAACTTAAAGATGCTAAAACAGGTGAAGTTTTAGATAGCAATGTAGGAAAAGAACCTTTAGAATTTGTAAGCGGTAAGGGTCAGATAATACCCGGACTTGAAAGTAAACTTACTCAAATGTCTGCCGGTGATAAAGCTGAAGTTAATGTAACTGCAAGTGAAGGTTACGGTGAAGTAAATCCTGAAGCTGTACAAACTCTTCCAAAAGAGCAATTTGCAGGTATTGATTTGCAAGAGGGGATGGTGCTTTTTGGACAGGGAGAAAATGGTGAAACAGTTCAAGTTACAGTAAAAAGTTTTGATGACAATAATGTTGTAGTTGATTTTAACCATCCTTTGGCAGGTAAAGATTTGGTATTTAATGTGTCAGTTTTAGGTATTAGAGATGCAACGGAAAGCGAAAAAGCCAGCGGTGTTGTCGGTGGCGGTGAAGAATCATGCGGTTGCGGTACAGGTTGTGGATGCAACTAATTTTATAGCATACAACAGAGCCTCAAAAGAGGCTCTAAAATCTGCTAATTTACTAAAAAGTTTAGATATCAATGCTCTTATCATAGGAGAAGAGGGTGTTGGCAAAAAGACTTTGGCAAAATACATTTTAAATGCTCCCATTATTGACGGCAGTGAAAATATAGAAGCAATAATCAATCTTGTCTTAGATTGTCAAAAACTAATCATATCAAACTTTGATAAAATTAAACATATTGATATATTGTATGATGCATTCCAAAAAAATAAAACAAGAATTATAGCAACTTCTACTAAAAATATTTTTAATAAAATAAGTGATAAATTTTTTAGCCTAAGTATAAATTTACCTCCTCTTAGAGAAAGAGAAGAGGATATTTATCCTTTGGCTAAGAAATTTTTAGATGATGCAAAAAGAGATTTTGGATTTGATGAAATTTTAGTCGATATTGATAAAAAAATGTTTGATTTAAGTAAAAATGCTTATTCGTTAAAGTATAACATTTATAAACTTGTCATAGAGAAGCTGATGAATGAAGAAGATGTTATGCAAATATTGCAAGAGCTTTTTTTAAAACGGCTTGGAAGCAATAATGACTATAGAAACAATCTTTATATATATGAAATTCCTCTTATAAAAGCCGGATTTTGCAAGTTTAAATCCCAACTTAAAATATCTGAAAAATTTGGAATAAATAGAAATACACTTAGAAAAAAAATAAATGAATATAAATTGTAGGAGTTTAAATAATGCAAAAAAGTAAAAAGATAGCTTTTTTATTTCCGGGACAAGGTAGTCAATCCATAGGTATGGGTAAAAGTTTTTTTGAAGAGAGTGAAGTTGCAAAAGAGATGATAGCCAATGCAAGTGATAGGATAGGGGTTGATTTTAAAGCTTTACTTTTTGAAGAAAATGATAAGTTAGAAAAGACAGAATTTACTCAGCCGGCAATTTTACTTGTAAGCTCTATCGCTCATAAACTTTTTGAGGATGAAATGATGATAAAGTCATCATTTGCTTTGGGACACTCTCTTGGTGAATTTTCTGCACTTGTAAGTGTGGGAGCATTGGATTATTTAGATGGGGTTGAGCTAGTTCATCAAAGAGGAAAACTTATGGCTGATAATTGTAAAAATTTTGAAGCCGGTATGATGGCTATCATAGGTTTAGATGATGAGACTACCGGAAAGTTGTGTAGGATTGCAAGAGATGAAAATGGTAAGCAAGTTTGGCCGGCAAATTATAATAGTGACGGTCAAATAGTTGTAGCCGGTATAAAAAGTGATCTAATATATATGCAAGATATTTTTAAAAATGCCGGTGCAAAAAGAGCTATTTTACTAAATATGTCAGTTGCTAGTCATTGTCCGCTTTTAAGTGAAGCTTCAGATGCTCTTAAACCGTATCTAAAAAAGTTTTTAAAAAATGAATTTTTATCGCCGGTTATATCAAATGTCTCTTCTGAAAGTTATAACAATAAACAAGATGCCGTAACTTTACTTTCTAAGCAACTTATTATGCCTGTTTTATATAAGCAATCTATCAAAAAGATAGAAAATGATATAGATATGTTTATAGAGTTTGGCGGAAATGTACTAAAAGGTATCAATAGAAGAGTAACTAAAAAACCGACTTATTCTATAGT
>JALVWI010000089.1 GCA_027038335.1 Campylobacterales bacterium
CTATTTATTTTTCCTGATTATCAAAAGAGAGCAAGTATAAGTAGTACAAACTTCCCTCCGCCGGTATTATCCGGATCAGGTACAGGATAAAGAGGTACACACCTCTACTCTCAGACGATTTTATCGACTCTCCTAGTTTTTTGAATTTTATCATAAACTTCTAAATTTTACTTTAATAAAAAAAGATAGATTGAAATTATTATATTTTGATTTAAATCAATGTAATTTTTATTTATATTTATTATAATAAGGACAAATTTCAAAGGAGGATACATGACTTTTCAAAATTCCGTTGAATTGTTAAAGTTTCATAATGTTGCCTATAGCATATATGCTTTTATGATCATATCGATCATAGCATGGTTTGCTTACAATCTAGGCAGAAAAGAGAAGGCTAAGCCGATAGTAAGGATTCCTTTTTACGGCTATATAGCATTTCTGGTGATCGGCGGTGTTGGACACCATATCTTTACATACAATACAATCCCTTGGGTTCAAGAAGATATGATGAAAAACGAAATAAAACCTGACAAGGTTTTTAATATAGAGATAAAAGACCACAAATGGATACTTCCAAAAACTCCAATGGTAGTAAATTGCGGTAAACCTACTGAGTTCAATGTAAAAAGCGGTGATCTTATGTATGGTTTTGGCTTATTTAGACAAAACGGTACAATGGTTACTCAAATGCAAGTTGACCCGGGTCATAACAATAGACTAATGTGGACATTTAACTTTCCGGGTACTTTCAATCTAACTTCTACAGAGTACTCAGGTCCTGCACAATACAGCGAAGACGGTAGAGATTTACTTTTTGTTAAAAATGCCGTTAAAGTCGTAGGCTGCAATAATAAAAAAGGAGGCAATTAATGAGTTTTGCAAAAACCCTAATACATGGAACAAACTTTGACCATACATCACTGAATGCTCTACAAAAAGTAGCACTTCGCGGTGTTGTTATGTCATTTTTATTTTTTGGTTTATTAGCGATAGAAGGTTTGATAATGAGACTGGTAAAACTCGGACCAACTGATCCGCTACCGGCAATGTTTTCTCATGCCCCACACTTTTTCGCTCTGATGACAGCTCACCCGATAGTAGCTATATTTGGTTCTACTTATCAGTTGGTTTTTTCAGCTTTTATATTTTTAGTTCCTTTTTTAGCTAAAAAACCGCTTTATAGCATAAAACTTGCAAATGCTACATGGCTTCTTATCACTATAGGAACAGCACTATCTTGGACAGCATGTTTTGTATGGCATTATGCTCCGCTATATACACTTTACTGGCCGTTGCCTGCTGATCTAAAACAGTTTGCAGCAATAGGTGGTATTGTATTTATCATTGGTGCCGCACTTATCATGGTAGGAACACTTTGCTTTATCTACAATATTTATGCAACTATATTTGCAAGAGTAGGAGTTCATAAAAATAAAACTACAAAAGAGCTTTTGATATCAGGTTTTGGAATAGACGGTATGCTAAATCTTTGGCATAAGATCACAGGTCGTCCTCCATATACAAAAGAACCGGCTTTATCTTTGCCTGTTGTTGCTATATTTAGAGGTACGGTTGATACATTTTTAGATGCTTTGGTTATACTTAGTGCGGGTGTATTAGTACTTGTTTATTTGATATTTTCAGCCAGTGGACATGCTCTTGATGTTACCGCTATAGACTCTTTGCTCTACAAAAACTACTTTTGGTGGGGACTTGACCTTGTTGCTGACGGTTTGGTACTTATCTATGTAGCAGGTTCTTGGTATCTATTGGCTACTATTATAACAGGTCAAAGACTATTTATGGAAAATGTTGCAAGAGCAGCACTTATGCTAGAGCTTATCGTTTCTTGGATGGTTTGGTCTCACCACTTGCTAGCAGATCAGCCTCAGCCTGAAATGATGAAATTGATCTCTGGTGAAATGGTTACAGCATTTGAGCTTCTTACTCAAGGTTTGGCTCTATTTATTACACTTGTAACTTTATGGAAAGCAAGACCGCTTAAAATGACAATGGAACTTAAGTATCTATTGGGTGGTTTAGTAGGATTTGGTTTGGCAGTTCCTGCTGCTATCATTCAAGCAGATATGGGTATGAATAGAATCCTTCACAATACAACTTGGATCTCTTTTGCTCACTTCCACATGGCTTTGATAGTAGGTCTTTATATGACACTATATAGTGCTTTGTATGTTCTATGGCCACTTGTTACAAACAATACTAAGATGTATTCATCTAAGCTATCAAATGCACACTTTTGGTTATATTTCATAGGTGGTGTAGGCATGGGTGCATTTGTAGGTATGGCAGGTCTTAAAGGAGCTTTAAGAAGACACTTATATGTTCATGGTGAATTTCATACACTATTTACTCTTGGAGCGATATTCGGCTCTATGATAGTAATCGCTTGGGCACTATTTTTATATAATGTTGTTATGAGCGTTGGTATCAAAGGTCTTATCGGTATCTTTTTACCGGCTAAAGATCAAACTGCAAGCTTTGGTTTAGAGCCTGAAGCAGCATAAAAACTTACAAATCATAGAGTTTTGGGTATATTTACCCTTAGCTCTATGATTTTCTTCAATTTAACTTCACGGGGGATGTTTTGACAAATTTAGAAAGAGTTGCACTCGAGATAAAAGATGTGGGTTTATATGACTTGATACTCCAAGATGTTCAAAAGATAGCAGGTAAAAATAGAGTCTCAAAAGAAGAGATAGAGCATATCCTTATAGATCATCCTGAAATATTTGAAGAGTATAAACAAACAAATATAGAGTACAATCTTTCAAATATTCATTTAAAAAATATCAATACAACTTCTTTGAAAGAAGATTGTAAAATCAAAGCTGAAAAAGTCAATAAAAATCTTGATACACTAAGAAGTATAGAAAAATATACTTTAGAGTTTGAGCATAGTTCAGTTTTGGTTATCATTTTTTCTATAGAGTTTTTTGTACTTTTTTCTGTTCAGTATTTTATAGTATTGCTTAGTTTAAAAGCATGGCAATGGTATATCTATGGTGTTTTTGCACTATCTATACTAGCAGCTTGGCAATATGCAAAAAAAGAGAAAAGAAAGTATAAAACACTTGGTGCAAAATATGAAGAGCTTTATACTCAAACACTTCAAATGATAGATGAACTTGAAGAAG
>JALVWI010000090.1 GCA_027038335.1 Campylobacterales bacterium
GCTTTTGGAATGGGATACAATCCTTTTAAACTTTATGGAGATAAGGCGGCTTATCAAAAACTAATAGATAAAGTTACAAAAAAACTTATCGAGACAAAAAAATATGTAAAAACTTACTGGACTAGCGGTGATACTCAAAAAGCTCTTGTTGAAAGCGGTGATGTATGGGTTGAGTCCGGTTGGGATGCTATAGGTTGGCAAGCTCATGATAAAAATAAAAATATCGACTTTGTTTGTCCAAAAAGCGGAGCTTTAGGCTGGATAGATACTTTTGCAATTCCCGCAAAATCCAGAAATATAGAGGGTGCTTATAAATGGATAAACTTTATATTGCAACCTAAAAATGCCGCTTATGTTACAAATAAAAGTAGCTATATGACTGTCTCAAAAGATGCGTCAAAATATCTTGATGCAAAAATCAAAGAGAATTATAACAGATCTTATACTCCTGAAGCTATAAAAAATATCAAATGGTATGATGCACTTCCATCTGGATTTGCTAGTATCGAAGCAAAAGCTCTTGAGAAAATAAAAGCAGCTGAATAATCTCTTCAAAACTGCCGAAGAGTGTCTTTGGCAGTTTTGATTATAACTGTGTAATTTTTTTAGATTATATAGTTATAATCATCTAAAGGATAAAAGTGAGTGATATTCTACAGATAAAAAATCTATCTAAACATTTCGGAAAATTTGTTGCACTAGATAATATAAACCTAACTGTAAAAGAGGGTGAATTTGTTTCGGTACTAGGACCATCGGGGTGCGGGAAAACTACACTATTAAGAGTTATTGCCGGTTTTATTCAAGAGACTGAAGGTGATGTTTTGATAAAAGGTAAATCATTAAAAGGTATATCACCTGAAAACCGTCCTGTCAATATAGTATTTCAATCACTGGCACTTTTTCCGATGATGAATGTATATGAAAATGTTGCTTTTGGATTAAAAAGACAAAAATTGGATAAAAAAGAGATACAAGATAGAGTTTTTGGTATGTTAGCTCGTGTAGGTTTGGAAGGCTTTGAAAAGAAGAAGATAAACGAACTCTCCGGCGGACAAAAACAAAGAGTTGCCATAGCAAGATCCTTGGCTATGAAGCCCTCTATCTTACTTTTGGATGAGCCTTTGAGCGCACTTGATAGAAAACTTAGAGAGAGGATGAAGATAGAGCTTAAAGAGCTTCAAAAAGAGATAGGTACTACATTTATCTATATCACTCACGATCAGTCTGAAGCTTTGGTCATGAGCAATAGAGTTGCAGTTATGAACAAAGGTCATTTAGAACAAGTTGATACACCGATAAATTTATACAAACATCCAAATACCTCTTTTGTCGCAGGTTTTGTCGGAGAAAATAATAGATTTGAGATCAAAGAGAAATCAGGCGAATATATCACCACACAAAAAGGATGGAAACTTAAAAAACCTGATCTTGATATAACTCCTAAAGTTATGTTTATAAGACCGGAAGCTTTTGTAGTTGAACCGGCAGATGAACTTAAAGATTTATTTAGATTTGAAGGAGTTATTACGACTATACTTTTTGACGGTGCAAATACTAAAATGTCAGTTTCTGTTGAAAATGAAAAAGAGATATTGGTATCACTCCCTCAAAATGCAAAATTTCAAAATCTAAAAGAGAACGACAAGGTAAAATTAGGTATCGGTTACGATAATATAAAATGTTATAAGGAATAGTTATGTCAGGAAATAAAAAAGCTTTCTATTTTCTTTTGTTACCTGTTTTGTTGTGGCTAGTTTTATTGATAATAATACCCCATATAGATCTTTTTATAAACTCTTTTAAGGTTGTTGATGACAATGGAAATTCTACTTGGTCATTAGCAAATTATAGTGATTTTTTTAGCGATAAGATATATTGGCGTACATACATAAATACTGCTCTTTATGCCATAGGAGTTACGATACTGGCTTTTATAGTAACTTTTCCAGTTGCATTTTATCTAACAAAAGTAGTTTCAAAAAAATATGCAGGATTTTTTACACTTTTACTTTTGATACCTCTTTGGGTTGGAGAACTTGTAACCATATACGGGTGGATGATCATACTTGGAGACCATGGCGTGATCAATGAAACTCTTATGTGGCTTGGTATCATAAAAAAACCTATAAAACTTCTTTATACTGATTTTAGTATGATCATAGGACTTTTATATATGTCTATGCTTTTTATGATTGTTCCTATAATGACAACGCTTGATAGTTTAGATGACTCACTTATAGAAGCTGCAAGTGATCTAGGAGCTTCAAAATGGACGATTATCTGGCGTATAGTTATCCCCCACTCCATGCCCGGTATCGTAAATGGATCTATTATAGTTTTTATGCTAGTTATCGGAGATTATGTCGCACCAAATATCTTGGGTGGAAAAAGTTCTTTATGGTTTACAGAGCAAATTTATGACCAATTTTTATCCACTTTTAACTGGAATGAAGGCTCGGCATTTGGATTTTTGTTGCTTATACTCTCTTCAGTGATTGTATGGGTAGCACTTAAAATATCAGGTCAAAAATTAGAAAAGGTAGGACAATAATCATGATAAGATCACTTCCTAGCACTCCTCTTTATAAAAACGGTTATAGAGTTTATATAGCACTATTTTTTATATTTTTAGTCCTGCCCTTGCTAACTATATCAGTTTTAGCTTTTAATGACTCAAACTTTATAGCACTTCCATGGAAAGGCTTTTCTCTTGATTGGTTTTTTGCCAATACAGATAATAGGGTCGGTCTTTTTTATGATGATGACCTTTTACGAAGTATATGGGTAAGTTTGTTAACTGCATTTGTCATGGCTATCCTATCAACAGTTGTAGGTACTATAGCTTCACTCCTGTTTGAGCAAGAAAAGTTTAAATTTAAAGGTCTTTTATACTTTTTTGCTATAGCCCCGCTTATTATACCGGGAGTGATTTTAGGTATCTCTATACTTGTAAGTTCAACTTATGTCGGCAATATCATATCAGATAAATTTCATATAGATGCGTCATTCTTTAGTCCCGGTTTTTGGCTAGTTGTCCTTGGTCAATTCTCGTTTGGTGCGACTTATGCCATGCTGATGGTAGGAGCAAGACTTAAAAGATTTGATCCTACCTTGGAAGAAGCTGCACTTAGCTTGAAAGCAAC
>JALVWI010000091.1 GCA_027038335.1 Campylobacterales bacterium
ATAAACTTTTGTTTTTACATCCATTATCCCTAAAATTGAGTCAAAAAGATTGTCTTGGCTAAATTTTTCATCTTTTCTTTTTTTAAGTTCATCTCTATAATTTTTAAAGTCATCGCTCAGCCACATCATTGCACCTATATGTTTTTGAAAATCAGGTGCAATAAAGTAAGGCATTGAGTGAAGATATATACCGTTTTCTCCTAAAGATTCTCCATGATCAGACATATAAAGCATCGCTGTCGCATGAGTTTTACTATTTGCTTTTAAAAATTTGACAACATTAGATAAAAAATAGTCTGTATAAAGTATAGTATTGTCATAAGCATTTTTTATCTCTTGCTTGGTACACTTTTCAAGTTGGTTTGAGTGGCAGGCGGGTTTAAATTTTTCAAAAGATTTAGGGTATCTTTTGTAGTATGCCGGACCATGACTACCTTTTTGATGAAGTACGATAAAGATATCTCCTTTATGAGTATCTACAAACTTTTGTAATCCTTTTAGCATTATCATATCATGACATTCACCGTTTTCACAATATTTCGGATCTTTTAGTTTTTTAACATCTATATAATTTTTTATCCTTGTTGCTACCCCTTTGGAGTCTGAATTGTTATCTTTCCATAAAAGATTGACTTTGGCATGATGGAGTATATCTATAACTGTATCCATAGCTTTTGCTTTAGCATCTTTATAGTCACTTCTACTAAGTCTTGAAAACATACAAGGTACACTCACAGCCGTTTCAGTTCCACAAGAGTAAACATTACCGAAATCTATCAAATCTTTTAATTTTATCAAGTTTGGATTGGTATCTCTTTTGTATCCGTTTAGCTCAAAGTCAGCCGCTCTTGCAGCTTCTCCTACAACCATGATAACAAGTTTCGGTTTTTTGGTAGTGCTTTGTATCTTTGCGTCAAGTCCTAAATGTTTAAATGCAATAGGTTTGACCAAATATTTTCTATGGATATAAGCTCCGATAGAGTAAATAAAATAGGTAGGATTGGTATAATACCTCAAAGGTTTATGTTCCCTAAAAAATGAAGTATAAAATTTACTAAAAGATAGTATGGTTATCAAGATAACAAGCAGTGAAATAAAAAATGTTTTGATCCTTGATATAAGCTCCTTTTTAAAACTTTTATACTCAATTTTTGATAATAACAACAAAATAGAAGGCAAAACACCAAGAACAAGCAGGTAAATAATAGCTTTTGTAGTTACCAAGTCTGAAGCTTCACTAGTATCAGTTTCTACTATATTTTGGATCATTATATCATTGATAACAACATCAAAAGTATCCATAGCATAAGCTGCCAAGGAACTTGCAATAAATAAAAATATCAAAATAGGTTTTAAAGTATATTTGGTATTGACAAGATTGAGTAAAAAAACTATCAAAGAGTATAATACAATCCCCAAAGAAACTATATAGAGGATATTCATTCCATTAAATTTATATACTTTTAAAACATTTCCGAAGAACGAAAAGTTATAAAACAGTACAAAAAAGAGACTACTTATATAAACTAATGTAGAATTTTTTATCTTAAATGACATAGTAAACCTTAAAAAATTTTGCGTATTATACAATACAATAATGAATATACGGTTAATAAAATTAATGAAGTTTAAATTTTTTATAAACTCCAAGAATTTTTATCTTTTGTGCAAAAAAAGAGAGCTCTTCAAGTGCAAGTTGCATAGATTTTTCACTAGTGTGTCCATATATATCTATATGAAAATGGCTTACAGGCAGACCTCTGCTAAGTGAATAGCTTTCAAGTTTTTTTAGATTGATACCGTTTGTGGCAAATCCTCCAAGAGCTTTATACAAAGCCGCAGGTATATCTCTAACTTCAAAAATGATAGAGGTTACATAAGTTTCATTTTTATCATACTTAGGTATTGTCTGCTCTTTTGAAAGTATAAAAAATCTTGTAACATTTCCAATATTGTCTTCAAAATTATCTTTTAAAATTTTAAGATCATATATACTAGCCGCCAAAGATGACGCTATGGCTGCACAACTTTTATCATTTTTCTTTTTTATCTCTTTTGCACTTCCCGCAGTATCAAGCTTTGCCACAGCTTTAAGTCCCAATTCACTGATATGATTTTGGCATTGTACAAGTGCTTGAGGATGTGATAGTACATACTTCAAGTCATCTATCTTGCTCTCTTTAAGCCCTAGTAGGCAATGTCTAACAGGTTCAAAATGTTCACCTATAACATATAAAGACATTTTAGGAATTAATCTATATATCTCTTCAACTCTTCCTGCCGTAGAATTTTCAAGAGGTATCATAGCAAGCTTTGCTCTACCCTCTTCTACCATACGCATAGCATCCAAAAAACTTTCACATGCTACTGCCTCCATCTTTGGATAAGCATTTTTACAAGCTAGATGAGAATAAGCTCCCTGATAACCTTGATAAGCGATGATATTTTGCATTATTTTAGCCTTTTATATAAGAGATATATTGCTTCACATCATTCATTTTATTTAAAATATCTTTACAAATCATTTTATAATCAATTTGTTCATAATCATGAGCTAAAAAATTTCTAAAAGAAGCAATTTTTGCAAAATTGTATGCAAATTCTTTTGGAATTATATTTTTTTCTCCAAGAAGATCAATAGCTTCATAGTAACTTTGTGCATAATCAATTCCACTATTTTTTAAAATCATTTTAGCAAGCACAACACATCCATCACTTACAAGATAAAGATAATGAAGTAATGCACCCTGATATATAGGATCTTTTAAAAATTTATTTTCACATTCTGATTTCATTTCATCTATGATCAAAAGATATGATTTGATTTTTGATATTTTATTAGCTATTTTAGGCTGCATTTTCTATCATTTTAGTAGTTAATTTAAAGTCATTTATCTCTTGCCATTTTCGTATCTCAAAATCAAATCTCGCATTACTATCTTTTACAACTAAACCTTTGTTGATAATTTCATCTAAAAGATAAATATTTTTAGCACTATTTAAGATAGTAAGATCTACTTGCCTTTTAAGATTTTTTTCCAATGTATGTATGATTTGAAGATAACTGTCACTGTTATTATTTGAAAAATAAAGAGCTATATCTATATCTGAATTATCATGAAAACTATCGTCACAAAA
>JALVWI010000092.1 GCA_027038335.1 Campylobacterales bacterium
TATCTCCTCTTTTTTTTGCAGTTAAAAAAAGCATATACCAAAGTTCGGCCTCTAAAACAACTAAAACTCTCTGTTTTTTTTGCCAAAAAGGCTGCCATATCTCAAAAGGCAAAAATCTAACTTCATCGGCTATTTTTTTTGCCTCTTCGTATCCGGTATTTGTTATGACACTGATACTGATATGTTTATCCAGTTGCTCAATTATGGGTTTTAATGATTTTACTTCTCCAAGAGAGCAAGCATGAAACCAAACTTCACTATTTTGAAAAAAACTATTTTTATATAAAAAAAACCTTGCAGGAATTGAAACTTTATACTTTTTTTTTGTACTTAAATAAAAAAGATATGGAAGTGCTACTATATATGCTAACCACGCCAATATATAGTAGCTTATTAAAAATAGAGTGTTAAATATACTCTTTATCAAAGATATCTTTACTCTTCTTCTGTTGTTTCTTCGATATATAAGATCCTACCGCAGTGTGGGCAAGTTACTATATCTTCACTTTTTATAACTGAAGCGTAAGTTTTATCATTTATCCTCATAAAACATCCGTAACATGCCTGTTTTTTAACTGGAACTACTGTGGTATTGCCAGCCCATTTTCTAACTTTGTGATAAAATTCAAGAATTTTTTGATTGATTTTGCTCAAAAGTTTCTCTCTTTTTGCATAAACCTCTTCTCTTTGTTTTTCTATTTCAGACAATCTTTGCTCAATCTCTTTAGTAGTCTCTTCAACAACTTTTGAAACCTCTTGTAACTCCTCTTCTATCTCCAAAATCATATCATCTTTTACTTCATTTGCTTTTTGGAGTCTCTCTATCTCTTCATTTGCAAAATCAAGTTGCTCTTTTGTAATATCCTCTTCAAGTTGTAAAGCTTTTGCTTCTTTGTCGGTTTTTACCGCGGCACTTTTTTTGCTTATCTCGTTAAGTTTATCGCTAAGTTCAGCTATATGAAGCTCGTGTTGCCTTATCTTTAATTCATTATCTTTTTTCTCTTCTAAAAGTTCATCTTTTTTTGTTTCCAAATCACTTTGTTTCTTTACTACACTACTCAACTCTTTTTTGATAGCTTCTATCTTTGGTTCAAAAGAATCTATCTCTTTATCGATTTGTGATAATTCTATCAATTGTTCTAAGTATTTATTCATCTCTTTCCTTATTTATATGTAAATGGGTCTTTTGAATTTGCAATTATAGCCTGAATATCAAAATTTTTCAAATTTTTACTCAAACTATCAGCAAAATATATCTCACTCTCAAAGTGTCCTATCTCTATCATAGAGAGCCTGTTTTCTTTTGCTTCATAAGCTTGATGATACTTTATATCACCTGTTAAAAAACAATCAGCCTCTATATCATTTAAAAGTTCAGCTCCACTTCCGGTGGTAATAGCGGCTTTTTTTATAAAATCTTTTCCCTCTACTATTTTTAAAAATGGCAGTTTCAATTTCTCTTGTATATTTTTAGCAAAATTATCAAATTTATCCTCTACTTCAAAATAGCATACAAACTCTTCACACTTGATAACTTCATAGCCCAAAACCGTTTGTACTACATATCTATTTAAATATGTCTTATCATAATTTGTATGCATACTTATAAGTGAAATACCTTTTTTTATCATCTGTTTTATCACATTTGAGGGATAATGATCATAATTTATCTGCTTTAATCCTTTAAATATCAAAGGATGATGAGTGATAAGCAAAGAATTTTCTTCTAAGTTCTCTATAAGCTTGCTATCCACATCAAGACTAAGATAAACTTTAGAAAAACTATCCTCTTTACTTCCTACGATAAGCCCGCTATTATCCCAACCCTCCTGCAATTCAAAAGGAGCTATTTTATCAAGAATATCCAAAATCTCATCTATTTTCATTGTTAATTTTTCATTTTTCATTTTTAATTATTTCAAGATATTTTTCCGCACATCCCTTGGCCAACTCTCGAATTTTTAAGATATAATTTTGCCTACTAGTTACCGATATAGCTTTTCTGGCATCTAAAACATTAAAAGTATGAGAAGCTATCAAGCATTGATCATAAGCCGGAAGCGGAATATCAGCCTCAAGACATCTTTTACACTCTTTGGAGGCACTTTCAAACTGTTTAAATAACATATCAATATCAGCAACTTCAAAGTTATACTTGCTAAATTCATATTCACTCTCTTTATGAACATCCCCATAGGTTGTGATACCATTTTCATTTTCATTCCAAACTATATCATAAACACTATCTTTTTCTTGAAGATACATAGCAAGCCTTTCAACTCCGTAAGTTATCTCTACGGAAACCGGATGGCAAACTATGCCTCCAACTTGTTGAAAGTAGGTAAACTGTGTTACTTCCATGCCGTCTATCCAAACTTCCCAGCCAAGTCCCCAAGCTCCTAGAGTTGGACTCTCCCAGTTATCCTCTACAAATCTCACATCATGATGCTTTAAATCAAGCCCCAAAAATTCCAAACTTTTCAAGTAAAGCTCTTGTATATCATCAGGACTTGGCTTAATGATAACTTGAAACTGATAATAACTTCCAAGTCTATTTGGATTTTCCCCATATCTTCCATCAGTCGGTCTTCTTGAGGGTGCTACATAAGCTGCGCTCCAAGGCTTACTTCCAAGGCTTCTTAAAAAAGTAGCATTATGAAAAGTACCCGCACCCGCAGGTATATCATAAGGCTGTACTACATTGCATCCCTTATCCGTCCAATACTCTTGGAGTTTTAACAACATTTGACTAAAATTTAACACTATTTTTTATCCTTTTATACCAAGTTCTCTATTTATCTTATTTTTATCAAATCCACATATCCATCTACTACCTATCATTACTACCGGTACACCTCTACAACCGTGTCTTTCACAATCTTTGGCAGCAGTTTTATCTCTACTTATATCAATCGTTCTAAATCTAACATCATTTTTTTTCAAATAATTCTTAGCCGTAGTGCACCAATGACACCCGGGAGCTGTAAAAAGCACAACTCTTTTTTGTGTAGTTTTTTTCTCACTCATAAAAACCTCCTCTTAATCTCGTGATTAGTGACTCGTGATTAGTAACTAGAAAATGATTGAAAAAGTCAGAATGATTTTTTCAATCACGAATCACGAATCACGAATCACGA
>JALVWI010000093.1 GCA_027038335.1 Campylobacterales bacterium
CTTTGATGGGCAATGAAGCTATCGCTTGGGGAATAGTCCACTCAAACATTCAAATGGTCTCAGGATATCCCGGAACTCCTTCGAGCGAAATACTAAAAACCGTTCAAAAAATCCAGCAAGATAACAATCTTGATATGTATGTACAATGGGCTACTAACGAAAAGGTAGGCTTTGAGGTAGCTTATGGAGGAGCTATAAGCGGACAAAGAGCTTGTGCTACTATGAAACAAGTAGGTCTCAATGTAGCAAGTGATGCTTTAATGAGTGCAAGTTATATCGGTAACAAAGGAGCAATGCTCTTAGTATGTGCTGATGATCCGGGCTTTCACTCTTCTCAAACAGAACAAGATAGCAGAGTTTTTGCCAAATTTGCTAGGATTCCGGTACTTGATCCTTCAACCCCTCAAGATGCTTACGACTTTGTAAAAATCGGAGTTGAAATATCTGAACTTTTTGAGACAACCGTTATGCTAAGACCTGTTATGAGGGTTTCACATGCTAGAGAGATTATCGAAATGGATGATGAAACAAACTTTAAAAAGACTGAAAATAGATTTAAAAGAGATATATCAAGATGGGCAGCAGTTCCAAGAGCCGGAAGACTTGCTCAGGGATATGATCAATTACGAAGAGTTGAGAGAATTGCCGAGTATAATTGGGAAAATTTCTTAAAACCTCAATTTGACAAGCTTGAGGGCGGAAAACTTTTAATACTTACAAGCGGCACGGCAGACGGTTTTGTAAAAGAGACACTAAATGATCTTAGTCTCAAAACAGATGTAGTTAAAGCGATCATGCCTTATCCTCTACCGATTGAAAAAATGAAAGAGGCTTTTGGAAAGTATGAAAAAGTTATAGTTTTTGAAGAGCCTTACCCTTGCATGGAAGAGCAGATAGCTTGTGAAAAAGTGTATGGCAAAAACACGAAAACCGTTCATAATATAGATGAAATGAGTAAAGAAAATGTTTTGAAAGCTTTACAAAAGATCGGTTTTTATGATGGAGAAAATATTTATGAAACTCCTGAGATAGATCTAGGTTTTGAAGTACCTGCTCGTCCGCCTGCTCTTTGTCCGGGGTGTCCGCATAGAGATATATACTATGCTATCATGAAAGTATTCAAAAAAAATAAGTCTATCTATCCTTCTGATATAGGATGTTATACTTTAGCACTTGCTCAAGGAGCTATAGATACGGTACTTTGTATGGGTGGAAGTGTATCTATGGCAAGTGGACTTAGCATTGCCAATCCCGATAAAACAGTAGTAGCAACCATAGGTGACGGTACATTTTTTCACTCAGGTATCCCGCCGCTTTTAAATGCTATCTATCAAGGGCATAAATTTATCTTAGTTATACTTGATAATTCTACTATTGCCATGACAGGTCGTCAGGCAACTCCGGAAAGATTTAATCAAACTATAAATATCAAAAAGATTGTAGATGGGATGGGCATAGAGTGTTTGGAACACAAATATTCTCATCAAATGCATGAAAATGTAGAATTTTTTAAAAATGTTAAAGAGAAATTTAAAGATACTAAGGCACCACTTGTTGTAGTGGTAAAACAGTTTTGCATACTCGATAATCCTAGAGCAAAAGAGTGGGTACCGGGTATCTTTGCTGAAGTTGATGAGGATAAATGTGTAGCATGCGATCAATGCACAACAGTCTATAAATGTCCGCCAATGCATTATAATGAAAAAGGCAAAATTGAGATAGATCCATTCCTTTGTGCCGGATGCGGAGGATGTTTAGAGGTTATATGCCCGACTGATGCGTTTAAGGAGAGAAGCTAAGAGCTAAGAGCATAGAGTTTAGAGCCTTTGACTTTGATAGGTAAAATGCTTTACATTGTTTATAGCTCTTAGCACCAAGCTACTTTACCCCTAATTTATCTTTACTCCTTTTAAAGCCTCTTGCTCTATATCTCTTTTAAAATCTCTATGTAAAACTATATCTACCGGCTTATGTAAAAATCTTTTTAACTTTACTAAAGTTTTAATTTTATTTTCAAATGAGTTATTTCTTGAAATTATAAACAAGTCTACATCTCCGCCTTTTTTATTATCATTAACTCTACTTCCAAAAAGATATATCATAGAATCTTTTCCGAATATGTCCGTAACGGTTTCTTTGATGATATTAACCTCTTTTTCTCTTAATCTCAATATATTTTTCCTTTAAATTTTTTGAAATATCCAACAAAACTCCACTTTTTTCTAAAAAAATATTGATACTTTCGTTTATTTCATCTTCTTCATCTGGATAATCATGAGCTATTTTATTTCTTATCTCTCTTAATTGTTGCCAAGTATCTATATCGACAATACCCTCTTTTTCAATCTCTTTTAAAATATCAAAAAAAGTAGCTTCAGTTGTATTGAATTCATTATACTCAAGATAACTCCTAAAAATTTTAACACCAATCAAATCTTGCAATTTTGAAAATCTAAATATTAAAGAATTGAGTGCAAATTTTTCAAGCTGGTTTAAATTTTTATAACTCTCTATCGGTATTTTTAGCAATAGAACTTCTAAAGCTTCTTTTATAAGCTCTATATGTTTATCAGCTTCTTTAAAATAATTATCCAATCTTTTTTGTATCATAATATACTCACTTGCCAAAAGATTTAAAAATTATTATATCATAGATAAATAATATTTGACTAAAAATTAAAATTTTAAATATCTGTTGCTTTCATAATACCATCTTTATAAAGGAATAATATGTCATATCTTAAGATATTTGCATTTATTTTTATCCTCTCAAACAAATTTTCAGGTAGTCTTAGCGGTTTGGCAAAAAAACATGCTAACCAATTGACCTTTTGCAAAAGTTCATCATGCGTGCTTAGAATTAATCCTGTCCGATTTTCAACCTATTTTATAATATCCTCAACTCCTTGAAAAAATGTGCAAATATCCACATCAAGAACTTTGGAAATTTTAGCCAAGTGTTCTATGTTAAAGTGTTTTTTGTTGATAAGATTTTCTGCCATAGATATAGTTCCTACCGCTTTATGTCCTATAGATAGTGATAATGATAGCTGAGAAACACCCTTTTCTTTTCGTATCTGCTTAACATTTTTACCAATTTGTTTATAAATATCCTCAATCTGCTT
>JALVWI010000094.1 GCA_027038335.1 Campylobacterales bacterium
TGTCATAATATTCACAAATATCAAAAAGCTTAAAAAGAATTTTGTTTGTTTCTCTCAAATTTCCTTTTGAAAATTTGTATATCATTTTATAATGCTTTTTTGAAAGTTTTCCAATAAATTCAAACATATTATGATATAAAAATTTCTTTTCTATGTAAAGTTTAAAATCATCATACAAAACATTTTTAAGTTCAATGCTTTCCCAAATTCTAGTCTTAAAATAATCTTTGGCAAAAGCATCTTCTTGATTCTCTGTTTTGTGTACAGTAAAAATAAATTTATATTTTCTAGTATCAGCAAGAAGTCTTATTTTCTCTACTAATTTTGATGGATATAACTGTGCTTCATCAATAAAAACAGTTATCGGGTAAACTGCATAGTTTGATTTTTCACTTATGATATTAAAAAACTCATCAAAGGTATTTAAAGGAGGACACTCTTCAATAAATGAGTTTTTATAAATAAATTTTATAAACTCACTCTCTTCAAAAAAAGGAATGGGAATAAATATAATAGATTTTTTTTTTGACAAATCCCTATATATCTTTTTGAGTAAAAAAGTTTTTCCCGTACCGGGCTTTCCATATAATAAAGCGAGTTTTATCGGCTTATCAATAATCTCAAGAAGTTTTTCATAAGCTATTGCACTTGCATTGAGATTTACATAATCATTATCATAAGCATCACTAAAAATTTCTTTTGCAAGAGTATAGCTACTTTTCTTGCACATTGTCATATCCTAGTTGTCTTAAAGATATATTTTTATGATTCTTAGTGTTGACTATCCTAGGAGTAATTACAAAAATTAATTCATTTACATTGTTAATCGCTTTTTCACTTCTAAAAAGATTTCCGAGAATTGGCAACTCTTTAAGACCGGGAATTCCGTTTTTAGCTATATTTTTACTTTTTCCTATAAGTCCGCCGAGTATAATTGTATCACCATTTTTAACTCTTACGACTGTTGAGAGTTTCTTCTCGCTTGTATCCGGAGCTATCTCCCTTGGTTGATTTTGTTTCTTATTATCTTCAGCATATTTAAAGCTACTAATAGAAGGATTTATTCTTAACATTACTTCATTATTATCAGATATTTGTGGCATAATATTTAATAAAATCCCTACAAATATTGATTCATTAGTATATGAAGTTGTTGTGATAGTTCCTCCTGTATTTGCCGGTGCAGTTTCAGGAATTCTATAATTTATATTATCTCCAATAGTAATAAGAGCTTGCTGATTATTTAATGTGAGTATTTTTGGATTTGAAACAACTCTTGATCTTCCTTGAGTATTTAAAAAATTCATTAAACCGTTCATTGTGAAAGATATAGTATTTGTGAAATTAAATGCATTATTCCATCCCAAATGGAACAATCTATCTCCTGATGATACAAAGGCAGCTGTATTTGAACCTAATGCAGTACCGTTTAAAGTAGGTATATTATCTCCATTAGGTCTATTAACGGCCAATGCAAACTGTGTCCAATCAACTCCACTTGAATGACTTTTATCAAGGATCACTGATATAATAGAAACATCAATTAAAACTTCCTTGTCAAGTCTTTCTTTCATACTATCAAGATATTTACTTATACGATCAAGTTGTTCTTTTGTTCCTGTTACTGTAATTAGTCCGGCATTTTGATTAACAACCGGATTTCTTACCTTATAGCCTTCACTTCCCGCATTTGCTATAGAAAGTATCTCTTTTGATATATCTTTCCAAAAGTTAAATGATTCATTGGTTGTTATTTGATTTTCATCAGTTGCGGCATTGCTTCCGGTATCAGAGTT
The DNA here is from genome assembly GCA_027038335.1 of Campylobacterales bacterium. GTDB lineage: Bacteria > Campylobacterota > Campylobacteria > Campylobacterales > JALSKU01 > JALSKU01. Next base: position 1,797 of record JALVWI010000094.1, read on the forward strand.
AGAAGATTGGACTGATGCATTAAGAACGGCTTTACCAATTCTGTCTGAAGTTATATAATCTATTTTAAATGTTTTAGTCTGAATACCTGATATTTTAAGAACATTATCATTAAATGTATAGTAAAGGTTATTATCTTTTAATAAAATATCAAAAATTTCTTGCAATGACATATTATTTATATTTATACCATTTAATTTTTTATTAATCTTATCTTTTGCAACTTTATCTTTTACTAAAATACTGAAATTGCACTCTAAGCCAAGCTGTGTAAGAAGGTCATTTGCACTAATATCATCAAGCACTTTTATCTTAAATGCTCTATACTTGCAACTATTATTTGCTTTAAGAGTGTTTTGAAAAACAAACAAACTTAAGACAACAAAGAGCGATATATTAAAAGTTTTTAATAATTTGAATTTTATCATTTTTTTTCCTTAAAAATAGTTCTAGTTTTTTTCTCTTTTGTTTTAGTATAACACTACTGTTTTTTATTTTTACCAGCCTGTAGTTATAAACTTTAGATCTTATTTTATACCATTTTTGATTGATATTGGCCTTATTATCAAAAATTCCATATAATTTCAAGACTAAAGGTTTTGATCTTATTGTATTTTTTGTATTTTTATCTCTTATAATTCTTAAAATACTTCTATTGACAAAAGGTGTAACAACTCTGCTTAATTCTTTGTCACTAAGACCTACTCTTTTTTTACTTATCTGCTCAAATATTGTATCAAATTTTTGCAGATCTATTTTATTTATACTAGTTTTACTTTCAACAGCAGCTTGAACAAACAATACTGTAAAAGTGATCAAAAGGAGTAATTTTTTCAATATTTTATCCCCCATACTGCTATTTTAAAATCAACATGGATTGTTTTCTTGATATCCATAGTTAAACTGTGTACATCCACAACCAGCTTACTCTCTTCGATAGAATTTATAAATTTTATAATATTATTAAAGTTTCCATTTGCATCCACTTCTATATCCAAAGCTTGTTCAACTTTTTTATAATTTAATGGATTGAACTGATTTTTTATAAAATTTATGCTAACTCCATACTTTTTTGCATTTCTAGTTATATCATCAATAAAACTAGCCCAATTTATATCGTTATACAACAGATATGATAATTTCCTAAGTTTTGTATCAATATAACCGTTTGCAAATATAGTAGATTGTAGTTGATCTTTTGCAATCTTTATCTTTTGTTTTGCTTTTTTAATATAGAAAAATTTATCACCTGCTACAGTTTTAGATCTTATATAATTTTTCTCTTTAGCAATTTTAGACTTCATTGTATTTGTATCTCTCTTTGCCTGT
>JALVWI010000095.1 GCA_027038335.1 Campylobacterales bacterium
TTTTCTATGTTTCTTCCGGCTAACTGCATATCTTTCCAACTATAAGTATGATCAACTCTTATAATATCTTGTGATATTATAGGACCTTCATCGAGATTATCATTTACTATATGGGCTGTTGCACCTATGATCTTAACTCCTCTATTGTAAGCTTGTTTATATGGGTTAGCTCCTATAAAAGCAGGCAAAAATGAGTGATGTATATTTATGATGCTATTTTTATAATTTGTTACAAATTCCGGTGTGAGTATCCTCATATATTTTGCTAATACTACATAATCTATACTATATAATTTTAGAATATCAAGTATTTGTTCTTCATGTTGAACTCTGCTTAAACCTTCATGTGAAATAAAATAATATGGAATATTAAATTTATTGACGAGGGGTTTTAATATCTCATAGTTTGAAACTACTGCCAAGATATTTGCATTTAATTCTCCGCTATAATGTTTAATAAGGATATCTCCTAAAACATGTGCTTCTTTTGTGCAAAGTATGATTATATTTTTTTTCTTTCTTTTTGATATGTAGATATTTGTATCATTTCCTAATTGCTTTTGAAGTTCATTTTTTATATCGTTTGCAGATACTTTACCGTTTATTTCAGCTCTAAAAAAAAATCTTTTATTTTCCAAGTCAACAAATTCTCTATTTGCAATAATATTAATACTATTTTTATATAAAACTTCGGAAACTTTATAAACAAGCCCTTTTTTATCAGGACAGTCAACTTTTATAATATAATTATTATCCATCCAAACCTCTTAAAGAGTATTTTTCTGCATTATATATAAAATAAACTTAAACCCAAATTTTGCAATACTATTCGCTATATTTTTCTACATTATATGTAAATATTTCCGGATGATATTTTAAACAATCTTGTCCAAGTCCCGCTTTTTGACACAAGTGTGCAAAAAAAAGATCAAATGTAGGTAATTGTTCCCAAACTTGAGGTAAGAAAGTAGCCTGATAACCGTCAAGTTTCAATACAATACCATCAATATTTGGTTTAATTTTATTTTTCAAATCATCAATATCACTATAATTTAAAATTTTAGGCTTAGAAAGTATGGACACTTCTACTTTTATATCTCCATACTCCAACTCATCAAGAGCTTGAAATCTAGGATCATGCAAAGCTGCAGACCTTGCATTTAATATAATATCCTCATATAAAGGTCTATAAGCTTCTAAAGATCCTATACATCCTCTTAAGCTATGTTCTTTGCCTTTGGTAATGGTTACAAAAGATGAACCTAACTCCTTGAGAGCGGGATACTCAGCAAGTAGTTTGTCAAGGTCAATATCATAAGGTATGCCGACAGACTGTGCTATGGCTGCTCTAGCCAACTTCAAATATATATCACCCATTTTTTAGATCCTTTTTGTATAACTGATGTTATGCACTATATGTAACATCAGTTGTATAATTTTATTATCATTATAGCAAATATTGGAACACATATTGCTTTATATTTCGCAACAACTTTACAGAGGAAAAATATGCAAAACGGATATTATCAGGCAGTTGGAGGTATGGTAGCTCAATTTAATAGACTAAATACCATATCTAACAATTTAGCCAATACAAACACTCCGGGTTTTAAGCGAGATGATGTTGTTATAGGTGATTTTTTAACTATTTTAAAACAGCAAAGAGATGAACTTCCTATCAAGGATAATACAAAAGATGCGGCAAAATTCATAAATCGCTCGCTTGATAGGGTTCCTCATATCGTAAGAAATTATACTGACTTTTCTTTGGGAGCTATGAGAAAAACAGACAATCCTCTTGATGTCGCTCTTAAAAGAAGTGATAGATTTTTTCTTGTTAAAACTCCTGCAGGCTTAAAACTTACACAAAACGGTGCTTTTACTTTAAATGAAAAAGGAGAATTGAGTACAAAAGAGGGATATAAGGTTTTAGGTGTAAATTATTTTCAAGATCACCGACCCATAACTTTGCCGACAAACAAAACTGTTTCTATAAGCAGTAACGGTACCATTTATGCTGATGGAGAGGAAATAGGAAAACTTTATATAGCAAAATATAACCACAATCTAGCAAATTTAAAAAAATTTGGTGACAATCTCTATGACATTACAAATTTAAAAGATATATCAGTAAGTAATGATGGAGACTATATAGCATCGGGTTTTTTGCAAATGAGCAATATCAATCCGGTAAAAGAGATGACAGCTCTCATAGAGACAAACAGACTTGTGGAAATGTATCAAAAAGTAATGACTTCACAAATGAATGACTTAAACAATGATGCCATAAATAAATTGGCAAGTACCAAAGCATAGGAGAGATAAATGATAAGAGCACTTTATACCGCCGCAACAGGCATGATGGCACAGCAAACACAAATAGATACTACTTCAAACAATATAGCAAATGTAAATACTATAGGATATAAAAAGCAAAGAGCTGAATTTGCTGATCTTATGTATCAAACCATGGAATATGCAGGAACCGCAACTAGCCTCAATACTTCCTCTCCAACCGGTATAGAAGTGGGATTGGGAGTAAGACCTACTGCTATAACAAAAGAATTTACTCAAGGAAATTTCAAAGAAACAGGAAATAACCTCGATATGGCAATTACCGGTAACGGTTTTTTTCAAGTTGAGTTGCCTGACGGTACAACCGCTTATACAAGAAACGGTGCATTTAAGCTTGATGCTGACGGCAATATAGTAAATTCGGACGGTTACAAACTAATACCTCAGATAGTAGTTCCGTCTGATACAACAGCTATTTCTATAGGAACAGACGGTACAGTTTCTGTTCTACAAGCAGGTCAAACACAAATGTCTCAAATAGGTCAAATACAACTTGCCAATTTTATAAATCCGGCAGGACTTCATTCTCTTGGAAATAATAATTATATAAATACTTCTGCTTCAGGAGATGCGATAGTAGGAACTCCCGGACTTAACGGCATAGGAGAAATAAGAGAAGGATTTGTTGAAATGAGCAATGTCCAACTTGTTGAAGAGATGACAGATCTTATAACAGGTCAAAGAGCTTATGAAGCAAATTCAAAAGCTATAATAACTTCAGATCAAATGCTCCAAACCGTAAATCAACTCAAAAGGTAA
>JALVWI010000096.1 GCA_027038335.1 Campylobacterales bacterium
GTAGAAGCTCTTAGCTCTTATGATAAAAAGCTAAAACTCATGATACTCTCATCTTCAAAAAATGAGATATATCAAAATATTGCCGATAGTTTCGGTATCAACCTTATATATGAAGCATTTGCCGATAGAGCATACAAAGATGATGGATTTTTAGTTTCAAGAAAAGAGAAAAATTCTGTTTTACATGATGTAAAAGCCATCATCAAAAGAGTAGAGCTATTAGTACAAGAGGGGTATATAGAATCTATCACGGGTAAAAAACTTTACTTAAAGGTTGACTCTTTGTGTGTTCACGGAGATAATGAAGAGGCACTACTTATAACAAAATCGATAAGAGAGTATTTGGATAAAATAAAATGAGATTTGAAATATCTTCAGTTGATTCGGTTATAGTATATTTTGCCGATGAGATAAGTGAAGATGTCTTAAAAAAAGTCTCCTTTTATTATAAATCCTTAAAAAATCTTCAAGAAAGTAGCTTTATATCTATCATACCCTCTTATACAAGTATCTATATACGATATGATATATTTAAGTATGATTTTCAAACTATTATCTCTTTTTTAAAAGATAAATTTTCAAGCTTTAAATATGACAAAAATGATAATCAACCTGTAAAAACCGTAAATATCCCTGTTTACTACTCAGAAGATAGCGGACTGGATTTGAAAAGATTGTCAATAGAAAAAAATTTAAGCATTGACGAGATCATCTCCCTTCACTCAAACAAAACATATCTAGTCTATGCAGTAGGCTTTATGCCCGGTTTTGCATACTTGGCAAAAGTTGATAAAAAATTGCAAACTCCAAGACTTAAACATCCAAGAGATGTGATACCTAAAGGAAGTGTAGCCATAGCGGATAGTCAAACAGCGGTATATCCAAAAGAGAGTCCGGGTGGTTGGAATATCATAGGAAGAACACCGATAGAGCTTTTTAACCCAAACTCCAAAGAGCTTTCACCCTTTGAGATAGGATACAAAGTCAAATTTGACCCCATTTCAAAAAAAGAGTTTTTAAAAATGGGCGGAAAACTATGAAAATGTTTGAAGTTTTAAATGAAGGCATAATTGCTACATTTCAAGACAACGGGAGATTTGGATATGATGATATAGGCGTTTCCAACAGCGGTGCAAGTGATGAGCTTTCATACCGTCTCGCAAATAGACTTTTAAACAATCCTCCAAATTCGCCGACCATAGAGCTAAGTATCGGAAGACTAAAACTTAAAGCTTTAAACAATACAAGAGTTAGCATAGCCGGAGCAAATACAAGAGCAAAATTAAATTCTCAAATTGTAAAAAATTGGAGTTGCTTTCCTGTAAAAGAGGGGGATATTTTAGAGTTTGGTTATGCGGTTGACGGACAGCTAAGCTATATGGCGGTTGATGGGGGATTTGAGTGCGAAAAGATACTCTCTTCAGTTTCAGTAAGCAGACATTTAGGAACCTCCATAAAAAAAGGTGATATTTTATATGCTAACCCTTCTAACAATAGACAAAAATCATTTTTTTCTTCTAAAATTGTACCGACTTTTGGATATAAGGAGTTAGAGCTTAGGTTTGTAAAAGGGTATCAGTATAAATGGTTTGATATGGAACAATTTATCTCATCAAACTTCAAAGTATCAAATAGATATAACAAGATGGGCTATCAACTTGAGGGAGATAAAATCTTTCCTCGATACGATGAACTCATATCTGAAGCTATAGCGTATGGAGCTATCCAGATAACTTCCGCGGGACAACCGATAATCCTTTTAAAAGATAGGCAAACCATAGGAGGATATCCCAAAATAGGCTCAGTTTTACCGATGGATTGTTTTAAACTTTCTCAATGCGGAGCCAATACAAAGATAAGATTTAAAGAAATTTCGCTACAACAAGCCATAGAACTCACAAAAAATTTTTACACCAAACTAAAAAGTATTTAGAGTCAATATTATATGATCTTATGCAAAGTAGTTGCTTTTTGCATCCAAATCTCGATAGCTTCCCAATTTTCATGCTCGATGAGTTCTCTTATCTTTTTCATCTCTTTTTCAAATAAATCTATGGAGCTTAAAAGGTTATTTTTATTTTGTTTAAATACATCACTCCACATCACAGGGGAGCTTTTTGCAATCCTGCTCATATCTCTAAAACCGCCTCCGGCAAGTGCAAGGATACTCATAGGGTCTTCTTGAGACATTACCGTATTTGCTAATGAGTAACTGATAGCATGAGGCAAATGAGAAATAAATGCAGCATGTCTGTCATGCTCTTTAGAACCCATATAAAAGATATTCATACCTAGTTTTTTATACAACTCTTCCGTTCTGGTTTTATGAAGCTTATCATTTCTATCGGTATCACACAAAACTACGGTATTTCCTTCATATAAGCCTTTAAATGCAGCAGTCGGTCCATACTTTTCAGTACCGCACATAGGATGAGATGCTACAAAATTTTTCTCTATCTCTTTTGGAGTAAGTTCAACTATCTTTTGTTTGGTACTTCCCATATCAACTACTGTTGTATTGACATCTATATCTTTAAGCTTGGGTAATATTTTTACGATACCGTTAACGGGGATACATAAAAAGATCATATCACATTTTTTTATATCCTCAAGCCTTGCTATCTCATTTACAAGTCCAAATTCTAGGGCTTCTTCGCAGTGTGATATATTGTGATCAACTCCCAAAACTTTTTTTGCAATTTTTTTATCTTGCAAATCAAGCCCTAAAGAGCCTCCCATCAGTCCAAGTCCAACAATTCCTACTGTCATAAACAACCTTCTTTATAATGTTTTTAAAATATATTTGGTATTATATCATTTTTACATACAACTAAATAAGGCTATACATGAAATTTTTTAAAATCTTCCTTACTTTATCTACACTTTTTACTATTTATTTAAATGCAATGACTATCAAAGATATAAGATTTGACGGGCTTATACACATATCTCACCAAATTGCAAAAGAGATGCTTGGATTTGGCATAGGAGATGAGCTTGATATAGATAAAATTGATGCGTCAATATCTAAATTTTATGAGCAAAATTATTTCAAAGATATATGGGTTGATGAAAATGATGGAGTTCTTACTTATCATTTTTTAGAAAAACC
>JALVWI010000097.1 GCA_027038335.1 Campylobacterales bacterium
CAATGGCTCTATTTATAGCCCTTACTATTTTTTCACCCTCAACCGAACCCAAACTTCCACCCATAAAAGCAAAATCAAAAACTATCAATTGTACAGGTTTTGAGTTTATTTCACACTCACCGCTTATAGCCGAAGATTTTCTACCTGTTTTTTCATACCCTTGTGCTATTCTTTTTTTATAAGATTTTTTATCTACAAAGCGAAGTGGATCATTTGGTTCAAGTTCATTATCTTTTTCGATAAAAGTACCCTCATCAGCAAGCATATCTATACGCTTTTTAGCAGAAATTCTCATGTGAAAATTACATTTTGGACAAACATTTAAAAGATTTTCAACCTCTTTATAATACATCAAAGAGTTACAGCTAGGACACTTCACCCAATGACTTGGTGCTTCTTCTTTTGTAGGTTGTTGTCTTCTCATTTTACTAAAAATATTTCCGAAATTCATTTCATACCTCGCACAATTTTAGTTAATTTTTCAAATAATTTTTTATCCCTTGATACAATCATTATTTCATCTTCAACAAATACTTCCATATCATCACACATATATATCCCTGCGGCTACATCATATTCTCTTAACTTGCCCTCAAATATAACAAATCTAACATCATGAGCATAAGCAAGAGACAATGCCAAAGCACCGGGACTTCTGTATTTCAATCCTGCTTTATTGACTTCACAAATAAGCTCTAAAGAAGCATAAGCTCTTTCATAAATGCCTATTGTAGCATATTTATTACTTATTATTTCTGAAAATACTCTTCTTTGTATATTTGCTTTTTTAAAACTTTTATCATTTTTTACAAAAATATCTCCATTGGCAAAATTACATATAACTCCATCACATATTTTTCCATTTTTCTTTCTTGCAATCGAACTTCCAAAATAAGGAAGTCCTGATATAAAATTGTCACTTCCGTCTATCGGATCAATAATAATATTATCTTTTCCTTCACCTATGATTCCAGACTCTTCTGAAGTAATTTGTCCAAATTTTTTCAAATGTTTTACAAAAATCTTTTCAGCTTCTATATCTACAACCCTACTAATATCTCCACCGGCACCCCTTTGAAGCTTTGTTTTAAGTGAAGGGTCATTTGTTGACAATAGCTTTAATACTTCTTGGTTAGCTTTTATGACACTTGTTATAAAATCCATATCTATTTTAACTTTTTTATAATGTGATGGGCTGCTTCTTTTCCGTCATTGGCAGCTCTTACTACCAAGTCTGCACCCCTAAAACAATCTCCTCCGGCATAAATTCCTTTTTTACTTGTTTCATAATTTTCATCTATAACTATACCGCCCCATTTATTGACTTCTATCCCATTTCCAGCTAAAAATGACGGAACTTCAGGAATAAATCCTAAAGAAAATATAACGACATCAGCTTCGACCCTGAAGTCACTTCCTTTTATCACTTCAACTCTCTGTCTTCCTGATTTATCTTTTTCACCGAGCATTGTTTTTTGCATTTCTATAGCTATTGTCTTTCCATCACTATTTACCACTATCTCTTTAGGACTGGCATTAAAAATAAAATCAGCCCCTTCATCATAAGCATTTTTTATCTCTTTTTTACTTCCGGGCATATTTGTTCTATCTCTTCTATAAAGACATTTTACACTTCTTGCTCCCTCTCTTATAGAAGTTCTAACGCAGTCCATCGCAGTATCACCACCGCCTACTACTACAACATTTTTATCTTTTACATTATACTTTTCATCAATACTATCTCCAAAAAGCTTTTTTTGAATATTGACTAAAAATTCAATAGCTTGAAGCGTACCTTTAGCATCTTCATTTTTTATATTTGCATTTCTAGGTTTTCCCGCACCTATCGCTATAAAAATACCGTCACATTTTTGATATATTTCTGAAATTGATATATCTTTACCTACTTCACAGTTAAGAATCAAATTAAGACCTGCTTCTTGTAGCCATTCAAATCTTCTTTGAACTATTTTTTTATCAAGTTTAAAATTTGGAATACCATAAGTTAAAAGTCCACCCGGGCGAGAGCTTTTCTCATACATATCTACTCCAATTCCGGCTCTTAAAAGATAAGTAGCTACCGACATTCCGGCAGGACCTGAACCTATCACTGCTATCCTTTTTTTACTAGTAACTCCGGGAAATGCAGGCTTTAAGCCATGTTTAAAACCATTTTCAGATATATAAGTCTCAATAGCCCCTATAGTAATAGCACCAAAACCGTCTTGATTTAGAGTACAATCACCCTCGCACAGCCTATCATGAGGACAAATCCTACCTGTTATCTCTGGGTACGGATTGGTTTCATTTGAGAGTTTAAAAGCTAACTCTTTATCGATATTTGCAGTTGCTTTTAACCAAAAAGGGATATAATTATGCAAAGGGCATTTATTGTGACAGTAGGGATCACCGCACTGTATGCATCTTTCAGCCTGTATTGCAGCATCGGGAGTTTTAAAGAGTTCATATATCTCTTTATAATCTTTTATCCTTTCATTTGAGCCTCTTCTTATAGGATCTATTCTTTCAACTTCAGTAAAATTTTGCATCTTAGTCTCCCTCATCCGGATTTAGTGGAGTTTTAGTCAAATCTTTTGGTCTAATCATCCAAAACTCTCTTACTTCGTGTCTATAATTTTCAAGTATATGTTTAGCTCTATCACTTCCTGTTTGATTTATATAATCTCTAAGTAACTTTTTCAAGAAATGTTTAGCTTCATCCATTTCATCGCTATCAATCCTTCTAGCAACCACTAGTTCTTGGTTGAGTCTATCTATAAAACCTCTATCTTTATCATATACAAAAGCAACTCCTCCTGTCATTCCCGCAGCAAAGTTAGCTCCGGTTTTGCCAAGTATTACTGCCACGCCGCCTGTCATATATTCACAAGCATGGTCTCCTGTCCCTTCTACTATGGCGGTAGCTCCGCTGTTTCTTACACAAAATCTCTCACCTACACTACCGACTGCATAAAATTTTCCTCCGGTTGCTCCATACAGACAAGCATTTCCCGCACTGGAAAAATTATCTCCTTGATATTTCGGCATGATGACTATCTTTCCGCCGTTCATACCTTTTCCTACATAATCATTTCCAAGACC
>JALVWI010000098.1 GCA_027038335.1 Campylobacterales bacterium
GGCTATAATACATAAAATTTTATGTATTATTTTAAGTAGTACCCTTATACAAAGGCTTTAAAATGGCGACTTTTAGTAGTAATGAGATATATACAGCGACCGAAGTAGTTAGAAATTTTAGCTCAATTTTAAAAAAAGTTAAAACAAAAGAGAAAAAAAGAATTTTTATAGTTAAAAACAATAAATTTGAAGCAGTTTTGCTAAATATGGATGAGTATGAAAAGCTTAATGATGCTTTTGATATTCTTCAAAAACTTTATAAAAAGACAAAAGAGACTAAGTAGATAATGGCAGTTAAAGAGATACGATACAATAATACAACTTATGAGATATATTATGATATAAAAAATCCTGACAAAGATAAAGATATAGTTTTTTTACATGGTTGGGGGAGCAATAAAGAGCTTATGGAACAAGCTTTTAGTAGTTATTTAAAAGATTTTAGACATATTTATCTTGATATGCCCGGTTTTGGTAAAAGTCCGAATGAAGAAATTTTAACAACTCTTGACTACAAAGAGATAGTAGAGCTTTTTTTACAAACTCTCTCTTCAAAAAAAGATGTCATTGTCGGACACTCTTTTGGCGGGAAAGTTGCAACGCTGTTAAACCCAAAAAAACTTGTACTTTTAAGCAGTGCCGGCATAAAAACCGAAAAACCTTTTAAAGTTAAAGCAAAAATCACACTTTTTAAAACTTTCAAATCTTTAGGTCTCGGTAAGTTTTACAAACTTTTTGCTTCAAAAGATGTAGAGGGGATGAAACAAAATATGTATGAAACTTTTAAAAATGTGGTTGACGAGGATTTTGAAGATATTTTTAAAAGTTTTAACTCTCCTGCATTGATACTATGGGGAAAAGAGGATAGTGCTACACCGTTATCAAGCGGTAAAAAGATAACTTCTTTGATAAAAAATAGCGATTTTTACGAATTTGAGGGTGATCACTACTTTTTTTTAAAAAAACCCAAAGAGGTGTCCTCACAAATTGAGTATTTTGTTAATAAGCATTAAGATTTTATAAGTTTTTTAAAAGGAAACAAATGGATTATAAAGCGATATTTATTATTGTTTCACATATTATCTTTACTATGAGTCTCGGATGGTATCTCATAACCAATCTTCAATGGTATAATTATAAGATAGATAGGGTTATATTTAAGCATAAAAGATACTCTTGGCATTTGCTCTTTTTTGTCATACCTGTTTTTGCATATTATTTAACAGGTATCTATTTTTGGATATATTTTTACTTTGCATTATTACCATCATATTATACTTGGCAGAAAAAATTAGATAAAAAGTTAGTTTTTACCGCTAGAGTCAAGAGATTTTTTCTATTTTTAGCTCTTGCGGTAGTGTTTGAGGATATGCTTTGTTTAGCAACCGGGCGATGTGTGGTCTATGGTGTGATACTGCCTTTGGTAGTTGCGGTTTTTATAAGTGAGATATTTGAAAAGATACTCTTTAGCGGCTTTAAAAAAGAGGCAAGAAAAAAGCTTGAGAGCATGGATGAGTTAAAGATAGTAGCTATTACTGCAAGTTATGGAAAAACAAGTATCAAAAACTTTTTATATCAAATCATAAAAGATGAGTTTAATGCCTATAAAACCCCAAAAAGTGTCAATACCGAAGCCGGTATCGTAAAAGATATAAACAGAGCCTTACCGAAAGAGTGTGAAGTTTATATCGCAGAAGCCGGAGCAAGAGAGCAGGGTGATATAAAAAAGATAGTGGATATTTTGCAAAACCACTATGCCATAGTAGGCAAAATTGGACCTGCTCACATAGAGTACTTTAAAACACTTGAAAATATAAGAAATACCAAGATGGAGATACTTGATAGTAAAAAACTTATAAAAGCTTTCGTACATAAAAGTGCAAATGTAAAACCTAACGATAAAGTTCAAATATTTGGAGATGAGATAAAAGAGGTAAATGCTACACTTGAAGGACTTAGCTTTAAAGTTGAAATAAGCGGAGTTTTAGAAGAGTTTGAAGCAAAAAATATCTTAGGAGAGTTTAACGCTATCAATATCTTAGCTGCTATTTTGATGGCACTTGAGCTTGGAATGGATATAAAAACTATAAAAAAACAAGTCTCAAAGCTAACTCAGGTAGAGCATAGACTCCAAAAGATGGAAGCCGGCGGAAAGCTCATCATAGATGATAGTTATAACGGAAATTTGGAGGGTATGCTCTCCTCTTATGAGTTGGTATCATCTTACAAAGGAAGAAAAGTCATCATAACCCCGGGCATTATAGAAAGCACAAAAGAGGCAAATGAAAAATTGGCAAAAAAGATAGATGAAGTATTTGATATAGCCATCATAACAGGTAAAACAAACGCTATCGTCTTAATGGAAAACATAAAACATAGTAAAAAACTTCTACTTGCCGATAAAGATAAACTTCAAGATTTATTAGCCAAAGAGACAAAAGCTGGGGATTTGATACTCTTTTCCAATGATGCACCGACTTTTGTGTAATGAAAACTAAAAAAATCATCCTCCTTGGTATCAATGCTAGATACTCTCATACCTCTCTTGGACTTCGCTATATCAGAGCCAATTTAAAGGAGCTTAGAGGTGATAGCTTGATAGTTGAAAGAACTATCAATGAAGATATTTACTCTATCGTTGAAGAGGTTTTGGCATATCAGCCTTTGATAGTCGGTATCGGAACTTATATATGGAATGCTTTAAATGTAAAAAGAGTTGTCTCTATCATCAAAAAAGTATCCCCAAAAACTACCGTGATACTTGGTGGTCCTGAAGTTAGCTACTTTCCTTTGAGGGTTGATTTTAACGAGGCTGATTATATCATAAGAGGTGAGGGTGAGATAACATTTTATGAGACTGCAAAAGCTTTGCTTTTAAATAATCCTCCAAAAGATAAATTTATCCAAGGGGTTGTGCCTGATGTGAAGGAGTTGGTGCTACCTTATGATGAATATAGTGATGAAGATATAAAAAATAGATACATTTATGTTGAAAGTAGCAGGGGTTGTCCATTTCATTGTGAATTTTGTCTTAGTTCCATTGATAAAGGGGTGAGATACTTTGACTTTGATAAAATTATTACTG